>JAUWAD010000054.1 GCA_030602225.1 Bacillota bacterium
ACCGTTGGACTTAAGTCAGTTTTTTATAAGGGTAAAGGCACCCACTTTCAAGGCGGTATCGTAAGTGGACACTCTGCAGTAGCATTTTGTATAGCTACTATTATTGGAGTTTTAACTGAGAACTTACTAATAATAACCATGGCTTTCGGATTGGCTTTCCTTGTTGCAGAAAGCAGAGTTGAAGGGAAGATTCACACAACTTTAGAAGTTATATTTGGAGCAGTCTTAGGTATTATCGTGGGCATAATAATATTTCAAATCATTGGTTGATACTAGGAGGATGAAAAGTGAACAGGAAACATATCATAATTATTTTTGCATTATTTTTACTTTTTCTAACGACTGCTTGCTCGAAGGAAAAGCCTATAGAAATAGTTGAAGAACCTACCCCCCCTATTGAGGAACCCATTGAAGAGGAACCTATTGAAGAGGAGCCTGTGGTTGAGGAGCCTGATGGAATAAGATCTCCCTTAAGTGGAATATATGCAGATGAGGAAATTGTAAATGGAAGAATAATGACTGTTGTTTTTGATAATCATCCAGCAGCAAGGTGGCAGGCTGGATTAAAGGATGCTGAAGTTGTTTTTGAGTTTCAGGTTGAAGCACCTTACACCAGATATGTTGGTTTATACCTTATAAACGCTCCTGAAAGTATAGGGCCAGTTAGAAGTGCTAGGCCATATCTGGTGGAAATCGCTCAGGAATTTGACGGTATTTTTGTACATGTTGGCGGCAGTGAGCAGGCTAAGAAGGATGCGAGAACCTATAATATAGCTGAAATTGATGGATTGACAAGTCCAGCATCTGTATTTTGGAGAAATTCCTCAAAGAAAGCACCTAATAACTTATATACGAATATGGAGGTTTTAAGAGAATCTGCTAAGAACAAAAAATTCAGAGAAACCAGCGAATATAATGGTTATCTGTTTGCAGAAGAAGGATTTACTTATTCTGGTGATGATGCAAGTGTAGTTGAGATTAAGTACAATAGCACAAATACCACCAAGTATGAATACGATGAAGAGAAAGAAGAATACATTAGATATAAGGATGGGAAGCTTCATATAGATGAGTCAGATGATTCAAGTATTGTTGCCCATAATATAATAATACAAAAAACCACCACCAGAGTGTTGGATAATGTTGGAAGGATTGAAGTGAAGACAATTGGATCAGGGGAAGGGGTATTTATTACCAAAGGGGTTGCATTACCCATTAAATGGGTAAAAGAATCAAGAGATGATAGGACTTATTTCTATGATGTTGATGGAAATGAAATACTATTAAGTCCTGGAGTAACCTGGATTCAGGTTATAAATCAGAATTCCAGCACAAATATTCAGTGAGGTGTTATAATTGAACGATAAGAAATTGATTAAAGCTGCCTTGGAAGCAAAGGAGATGGCCCATGTTCCTTATTCAGGATTTCATGTTGGAGCTGCAGTTCTAATGGAAGATGATAAGGTATACACAGGTTGTAATATAGAAATAGCATCTTATTCTCCAACCATCTGTGCTGAGAGAACGGCCATATTCAAAGCAGTTTCAGAAGGCAAGAAAAAGGTAAAGGCAATAGCTATAGTAGGTGACTCTAAACATACTTATCCCTGTGGTGTTTGCAGACAGGTAATAAGGGAATTTGGCAAAGATGCCAAGGTAATAATAGCAAATGACGAACAGGATTACTTAGTGTACCAATTGGAGGAGCTTTTACCCCATAGTTTTGGTCCTGAGGATTTGGCAAATAGCAGTAGGGAGGAAGAAGATGTATAGATCAGGTTTCGTAACAGTAATAGGAAGGCCTAATGTTGGTAAATCAACATTATTAAATCAGGTAATTGGAGAGAAGATTTCCATAATATCTGATAAGCCTCAAACCACAAGAAATAAAATACAAATGGTATACACAGGAGATAATCATCAAATAGTTTTCCTTGATACACCAGGAATTCAGATGCCTAAGAATATATTAGGGGATTATATGCTTAAAATATCCAGAACGACTTTGGAAGAGGTTGACATTGTAACCTTTATGGTTGATGAAAGTATGGACATTGGAAAGCTTGATTCCTATATATTAAAGGAGTTGGAGCACGTTTCTACTCCAATAGTACTTCTTATAAATAAAACGGACAAACTAACCAAGGAAGAGATAAATCAGCTTATAGCTAAGTATGAGAAAATGAATTTATTCAAGCAAATAATACCAATCTCCGCACTGAACAATGAAGGGGTGGAGGAGTATATTAAGGTTTTAGTTGAAATGATGCCTGAAGGACCACAATATTTTCCAGATGATATGATCACAGATCAACCAGAAAGATTTATTATATCAGAGATAATAAGGGAGAAGGCTCTTATAAATCTTGAAGATGAGATTCCCCATGGGATTTATGTGGATATCGATAAGATTGTTGAGAGAACGGACAAGAACATTATTGATGTATTTGCCAATCTTTACTGTGAAAAGGAATCCCACAAGGGAATGGTAATTGGAAAAGGTGGACAAATGCTAAAGAAGATTGGTCAGCAGGCAAGGGAAGATATTGAGAAGTTAATGGGTAGCAGAATAAACCTTCAGATCTGGGTAAAAGTAGAAAAGAACTGGAGAGAGAAGGCTAATAAGGTTAAATACTTCGGATATAAATAGGATTGGTGGAAATGACTAAAACTCAGGGGATTATCCTATCTGGAATTAAGTATAAAGAAAGCAGTAAAATACTAAAGGTCTATACCAGGGATTTAGGAAAGATTTCTGTAATGGCCCAGGGTGCTTTAAAGCCTAAATCACAGAATCTCTCATCGACTGAGATCTTCACCATAAGTGATTTCAATCTTAAAAAGGGTAGATCCTTCTTTTATATTGAAAGCTGTGATTTAGTCCACTCAAACTATTCCATAAGACAGGATATGGATAAGATGATCATAGGTTTCTATATTCTAGAGCTGATAGATAAGTCTTTACCTGAAGAAGAAGAGAATATTATTATTTATGAGTTGCTATTAAAAACCTTGATGATTCTTAACACATTTAATAATCCAATCCTTATTTCCCTTGGATTTGGACTTAAGCTTGCCACCTTCTTAGGTTATAGACCGGTACTAACTGGGTGCGCAATATGTGATGCCACATCATCACCTAGCTGGGAATTTCATCCTGATAAAGGTGGGATAGTATGCGATGCTTGTTCTAGAGGAACAGGGAGAAAGATAAGTCAAGGGGAAATAGGAATACTCAACAAGTTATTGTTATCAACATTTGAGGAAATTAAAACTCTAAATATACAAGAGGAGACTTTAGGCAAACTACACGGCTTAATATCAGATTATCTTCTTTATAATCTGGATAGAAGAGAATTCAAATCCCTGTCCTTATTAAAGCAGATAGAACACCTCAATGGCCTTAACTCTTGACATTAAGGCTGTTTTTTGTTAGATTATTAATCACAAGTATATCTTATACTATGATAAAGAATTTGATTATTATGTTTTTCACAGAGAGTTCAGAAATGGTGGGAGCTGAATAGGAACAGATAATCAGTTGGCGCTTTTGAGTATACGTATAAAGAGAATACCATATGGTATTAAGTAGGGTGGAACCGCGGAAGGAACCTTTCGTCCCTATAGGGATGTTAAGGTTTTTTTGTATTCTAAATTATTGAGGGGGAATTAGAATGTTTTTTCAGGATTTAATGCTGAAATTACTTAATTATTGGGGAGAGAAAGGTTGTATTATAGCTGAACCATACGATGTGGAAAAAGGTGCAGGAACCATGAGCCCACATACTTTTCTAAGAGCATTGGGACCAGAACCCTGGAAGGTTGTCTATGTTGAACCATCCAGAAGACCAGCTGATGCCCGTTATGGAGAAAATCCAAACAGAGTTTATCAGCATCATCAGTTACAGGTAATACTTAAGCCATCACCAGATGATATTCAGGATCTTTACTTAGATAGCTTAAGAGCAATAGGAATTGATCCACTTAAGCACGATATTAGATTTGTTGAAGATAACTGGGAAGCACCTACCCTTGGAGCATGGGGGTTGGGTTGGGAAGTTTGGCTTGATGGCATGGAAATCACTCAATTTACTTATTTTCAACAGGTTGGTGGTATAAACTGTGCATTGGAATCAGGTGAGATAACCTATGGCTTAGAAAGAATCGCAATGTACTTACAGGATGTTGACAATATATTTGATATTAGATGGAACAGTGAGTTCACCTATGGCGATATATTCAGACAGGCTGAATATGAACATTCAGTTTATAGTTTTGAAAAGGCAGATATTGCTGTGTTAAAGGATTTATTCACAACTTATGAAACTCAGGCAAAAAATACCATTGAAGATAAGTTGGTTATACCTGCATATGATTATGTTCTAAAGTGCTCTCATACATTTAACGTACTTGATGCCAGAGGAGCCATATCAGTTTCAGAAAGAACCAACTATATAGGAAGAGTAAGAAATCTAGCAAGAATGATTGCTTCACTATATATTCAGCAAAGAGAAGATCTTGGTCATCCATTACTTAAGAAGGATGGTGGATTAAATGAGTAAAACATATTTACTGGAGATTGGAGTGGAAGAATTACCAGCAAGATTTATTGATGATGGTAAGAGGCAGCTATGTGATAATTTCACCAATCTTTTAAAGGAAGAGAGAATTCAATATGAGATTGTTGAAACTTTCTCAACGCCAAGAAGGTTGACCATTGTTGCCAAAGGTCTTGGAGAATTTGGTGGAAGTGAAGAAAACATAGTTAAAGGACCAGCCAAGAGAATAGCATTGGATGATTCGGGAAATCCAACAAAAGCTCTCGTTGGTTTTATGAAAGGTCAAAATATAACCCGTGAAGACATAATAATCCAGGAGTATAATGGTGAAGAATATGTTTATGGGAAAGTTCTTAGCCAAGGTAAAAAACTGGAAGATGTATTATCCTCAAAAATGGCGGATGTAATTAAGAATATAAACTTTCCAAAGTCAATGAAGTGGGGAGGCAAGAATCTTAAATTTGCAAGACCTATAAGATGGATTGTATCTGTTCTTGATAATTCAATCCTTCCATTCCAATTGGAGGGAATAGTTGCTTCCAATATCACAAAGGGTCATAGATTTTTAGGCAGTCAGAGTATAGTCATTGATAATATAGATGGTTACAAGGATATATTAAAGGAAAACTTTGTAATAGTAGATGAGAAAGAAAGAAAAGACATCATTAAGTACAGTTCAGAAAAACTTGCCAGAGAAAAGGGCGGAAGTGTTGAAAAGGATGATGATTTACTGAATGAAGTAACTAATCTTGTGGAATATCCAACACCAATTATTGGAAGGATAAAGGATGAGTATTTAGTACTGCCATTTGATGTTGTCACCACACCCATGAAGGAACACCTGAGATATTTCCCAGTTCTGGATGATAAAGGCAGACTTCTACCTTATTTCATCACTGTAAGAAATGGTGATGATAATCATGTTGATACTGTGGTTAAAGGAAATGAGAAGGTATTAGGGGCAAGGCTTGAAGATGCCAAGTTCTTTTATAAAGAAGATATTAAGCATAGTCTGGATTACTATGTTGAAAAACTTAAAACCATAACCTTCCAGGAAAAGCTGGGAAGTGTATATGACAAAACCATAAGAATTGGGAAACTAACAGAGAAGATAGCTAATTATCTAGAAGTAGGAGATGAAACCAAGAGGAATCTAGACAGAGCTAGTTATCTAGCAAAGGCAGATCTTGTTACAAAAATGGTTACAGAGTTTACTGAACTTCAAGGTAAAATAGGAATGGAATATGCACAGGAGTCAGGAGAGAATGAAATAGTCTCATTGGCTATATTTGAACAGTATCTTCCAAGATTTTCTGGAGACAATTTACCTTCCACAACAGCAGGAGCTATTCTTTCCATGGCTGACAAGCTGGATTCAATCTGTGGACTATTTGCAATAGGAATACAACCTACAGGTTCCCAGGACCCATTTGCCCTTAGAAGAAGTGCCATTGGAATAATCAATATTATCATGGATAAAAAGGTTAATGTTTCGTTAATGGACCTTATAGACTTCTCACTTTATATCTATGTAGAAGAAAGTGGATTAGCATCAGATTTCAATAAGGTAAGGGCTGAGATATTCGAATTCTTCACAGGAAGAGTAAAGAACCTATTCTTGGATCAGGGAATTTCATATGATGTCATTGATTCCATAATCAAAACGGGTACGGATAATATCTATGATATGAAGATAAGAGGAGAAAAGATTAATAGCTGGGTTAAGGATCACAACATAAACGACATGCTAACAGCATTCAATAGACTTAGCACCCTGGCTATTAAGGCTGAATCATCAGAGGTTAAGAGAGATTTACTTTCAGGTTATGAAGTGCAGCTTTATGATGAGTATAACAACCTGGAAGAAAAGGTAAATACACTGATACAGAAGAAGGAATACGATAAGGCCTTAAGTACACTGATTACTTTAAAGGAACCTATAGATAATTTCTTTGACAATGTAATGGTAATGGTTGAAGATGAAAGCCTTAAGAACAATAGATTGGCTTTGTTAAGAAAAATATATGACACCATGTTAAGGGTATGCGATCTGACATATATCGTAGGAAAATAAGGGGTGAAGACCTATTCAATTATCACAAAGGCAGGAAAAGATAATAGAAATAGTAAAGAATAACCAACCTATTACCAGTAATGATATAGCTAAAAAACTTAGCTTAACACGTGCAACCATAAGACCGGATCTGTCCATACTGACCATGTCAGGGATACTGGATGCAAGACCAAAGGTAGGGTATCTTTATACAGGTAAAACTAATATAAATTACATTGCTGATGCTATAAGTACCATTATGGTGGAGAGCATAATGTCTCTACCCATTGTGATGGAAGAGGATAGAACCATTTATGATGGAATAGTATTTATGTTCACTGAGGATGTTGGTTCTATTTATGTAACCAGCAAGGGTGTTCTAACAGGAGTAGTTTCAAGAAAAGATCTACTAAAAAGTGCCATGGGAGGAATTGATCTTACTAAAACCCCCATCAGCCTTATAATGACTAGAATGCCCAACCTTATAACCATAAAAAAGAATGAGCAGGTCTTAAGTGCCAGCATTAAAATGATAGAGCATGAAATAGACTCATTGCCAGTGGTTGAGGTTATAAATGAAGGAAAGAAGGAATTCAAGGTAATCGGAAGGATTACTAAGACCACCATCACTAGGCTATTTGTGGAGTTGGGATCAAACATATAGGAGGTAAAACATGAAAAAACTAACTTTATATGTATTATCTGACTCAATAGGGGAAACTGGTGAGCTAATAGCTAGAGCAGCAGCAAAACAGTTTATTTCTGAAAACTATGAGATTAGGAAATATCCTTTTATGAATGATGAAAACCATATTAGAGAAATCTTCAAAGAAGCAGTTTCAGGAGAGAGTATATTTATTTACACAACAGTATTAAAGGAGATCAAGGATCTAATAGATGGTTTAGGAAGGGATAGGAATATACCTACTATAGATGTTATGAGCCCTCCAATGCAGGCTATCGAAGGTATTCTAGGATATGAACCTAAGAGAGAAGCAGGTCTAATTAGGAGAATAGATGAAAACTATTTCAGAAAAGTAGAGGCAGTGGAATTTGCAGTGAAGTATGATGATGGAAAGGACCCAAGGGGAATAGAAAAGGCTGATATTTGCTTAATCGGTATTTCAAGAACATCAAAAACGCCCTTAAGCATGTACCTTGCCCATAAGAACTTCAAAGTAGCCAATGTCCCGTTGGTACCTGAGGTTAATGTACCATCTGAGTTATTTAAGAAGGATAGAAGAAGAATTGTTGGCTTGGTTGCTGATCCCAAGAAGTTGATTGAGATAAGAACTGAAAGATTAAAAGCACTGGGGCTACATGATACTGCCAATTACGCCAGTGTGGACAGAATTCAAAGGGAGCTGGAGTACTCTCTGGAAATAATGATGAAAATTGGCTGTGAAATTATAGATGTGTCAACAAAGGCCATAGAAGAGACTGCATCTATTATAATTGAGCATATGACCAACCAATTTGGAGATAAGATGTTTTAAGTGTTCTAATGAAGAACACTTCTTTTTTTACAAAAAAAGAAGGATTTTAAGGATATTTGTTGTATATATATAGTATTGGAAGGAGGAGACTTAATGAATATACGCCAAGATATTGAAAACCGTGAAGAGCGTTACCTTTCTCCATATGCCACCTTAAGCAAGAGCTCCAAGGGACGGGAAGTAGAAGAGGAAAAATGCATTATTAGAACTGAATTTCAAAGAGATAGGGATAGAATAATACATTCTAAGGCATTTAGAAGACTTAAGCATAAAACCCAGGTCTTTATTGCCCCAGAGGGAGATCACTTTCGAACAAGATTAACCCATACCCTTGAAGTTGCTCAATTGGGTAGAACCCTTGCAAGAGCCCTTAATTTGAATGAAGATCTGGTGGAGGCCATTTCTTTGGCACATGATCTAGGACATACACCTTTTGGTCATACAGGTGAAAGAATATTAAATGAATTACACCCAAGGGGTTTTAAACATAATCATCAAAGTATAAGGGTTGTTGAGATACTGGAATCAAGGGAAAATAAGCAGGGTTTAAATTTGACATTCGAAGTTAGAGAAGGTATAATAAATCATTCTGGGGAAAATAAATCCATAACATTAGAAGGTCAAATAATTAAGTTTGCAGATAGGATTGCTTATATCAATCACGATATTGACGATGCCATTAGAGCTGGGATTATTAACAAGGATGAACTTCCAAAAGACTGCATGGAAGTACTAGGTGATAGTCATGGTAAAAGGATTAACACAATGATTGTTGATCTTATTACTAATAATCATGGAAAGAATCAACTTATAATGAGCCCCTTGGTAGGTGAGATGACTAATAAGCTAAGAGAATATATGTTTGAAAAGGTATATCTTAATAAGAATGCAAAAACAGAGGATGACAAGGCTGAGTATATAATTCAGGTTCTGTATGAGTATTATATGAAGAACATTGATAAATTGCCTAAAGCTCATCTTGATATCTATAGAAGTATTGACCTTGATCATGAAAAAGAGGATATAATATGTGATTATATTGCTGGAATGACAGATAGGTATATTGTCAATCTCTATATGGATCTGTTTGTACCAAAACCCTATGGAGGAAGTTTTAAATAATTGATGAATATTTTTTGTGTGTATACTATAATGAATAAGTCTGCTTAAGTGGTGAATAATATGAATAATGAGGATATTGTTGAAAAAATCAAAGAGGAAATTGACATTGTACAATTAATTGGAGATTATGTTTACTTAAAAAAGTCTGGAGCAAATCACGTGGGTTTGTGCCCATTTCATAGTGAAAAAACCCCATCTTTCACTGTTTCTGAATCAAAGCAGATTTTTCATTGCTTTGGATGTGGAGAAGGTGGAGATGGTATTAAATTTGTAATGTTAAAAGAAAACCTGGACTTTATTGAAGCTGTGAAATTCCTTGCTGAGAAGTATAATATTCAGTGGGAAGGGAATACAGGAGAAAAAGAAGATACAAAAAAACCCCTGTATGAAATAATGAGAGCAGCTGCTTTATACTATCATGAAAATCTAACAAAGCATCAATTTGTAATTGACTATTTAAAAAGTAGAAATATAAGTTATGATTTTGCAAAGAAATTTGGTCTTGGTTTTGCCGAGGATTCATGGGATAAACTTCAGAATCATCTTCTTAAAAAGGGATATTCCCATGAAGATATGCTAAAAGTTGGATTAATAGGCAGAGGAAAGAATGAAGATAAATTCTATGATAAGTTTAGGAATAGACTGATCTTCCCAATTATAGACACCAGATCTAGGGTGATAGCATTTGGAGGAAGAGTATTTGATGATTCTTTACCAAAGTATCTTAATTCCCAAGATTCATTGATATTTAACAAAGGATATCATCTATATGCATTGAATTTAGTGAGTAAAAACTCAGATAGAAAAAGAATTATCCTAGTTGAAGGATATATGGATGTTATTTCATTGTACTCAAAGGGTATAAACTGTGCAGTTGCCAGTTTAGGAACAGCATTGACTCAAAATCAGGCAAAGCTCCTAAAGCGTTATGGAGAAGAGGTATACATTTGCTATGATGGTGATGCTGCAGGGATAAAGGCTACCCTAAGGGCCATAGATGTGATGCTTAAGATGGGTATTGAACCAAAGATCGTAGTTATGCCCCCTGGAGTTGATCCTGATGACTTTATTAACAAGAATGGATTGGCTGCTTTTGAAAAAAAAGTAAATAATTCGTTAAATCACATAGACTTCAAGGTATATATATTAAAAGAGAATTATGATCTTGAGGATGCAGATGGAAAATACAAGTTCACACTGGAAGTGGCAAAAATTTTAAAAAATTTAACATCACCAGTTCAGACTGAAATTTATATAGACAAAATTGCCAATGAGGTTGGCATATCAAAGGAAGCATTGGATAGAGAGGTTAAAGGAGCCAAAGGAAGGAGTTTCAATAAGCAGGAGATCAAGCCTGTAACAACAAAACTACCTCCAGCTCATAGAATTGCAGAATCCAATCTAATTGCTTTAATGGTACAAGACAAGGATTACTTTCACCATATTAGTGAAAGAATAAGCCCTGAGGAATTCAATAGATTTGAATGTAAGGAGCTTTACAACTTAATAACAACTGAATATGAAATGAAGGATATAATCGACAAAAAAGATTTGTTGATGAATTTGGACCACATAGATAATGACAAAATAATATTTTATGATGAAATAATTAACCAAATTCCAGAATATCAGGCTTCCAATATTGAAAAGGTAATTGATGATTTGATCAAGAATATTAAATTGAACAACCTTTTAAAGGAAAGAAGAGAAGCCCTTGATGAAATGGAAGCAATGGAGAAAAACGGAATTAATCAAGAAAGATTTTTGGAATTGGCAAATCTAATAACCATGCTTAATAAAAAAATCAATCTCTTAAGTTAAATGGGGAGGATAAAACATTGGATAATAATAGTAAAAATCAAGAAAAGAATTTAACCAACAAACAGTTAGCTGAAAATAAGCTGCTATCAAAAGGTAAGAAAACAGGTCTGTTGACATATAAGGAGATTATTGATACCTTGGAGGCTATTGATCTGGATCCTGAGGAAATTGATGAAATATATCAGAAACTAGAGGATAGTGGAATAGATATTATGGGAGAAAAGGAAGAAGAGATTCTTCTAGGTGATGATGAAGAAGACAGCGATGATGATGCTGAAGATTTAGATGATGTAATTGATGAAGAACTAAGTGATGATGAGGAAGTTAAGGAAGATCTATCAATACCAAAGGGTATCAGTGTTGATGATCCCGTTAGAATGTATTTAAAAGAGATTGGGAAAATCCCTCTATTAACCAGTGATGAAGAAATTGAGTTGGCAAAGAGAATGGAAGATGGAGATGAAATAGCAAAGAAGAAGCTTGCTGAAGCCAACTTAAGGCTTGTGGTAAGCATTGCAAAGAGATATGTAGGTAGAGGCATGCTCTTTTTAGATCTTATACAAGAAGGAAATCTAGGGCTTATGAAAGCTGTAGAAAAGTTCGAGTATAGGAAAGGATTTAAGTTTAGCACCTATGCAACCTGGTGGATAAGACAGGCTATTACAAGAGCTATTGCTGATCAGGCGAGAACCATCAGAATACCTGTTCATATGGTTGAGACAATTAATAAATTAGTAAGGGTTCAAAGACAGTTAGTACAGGAACTTGGGAGAGATCCATTGCCTGAAGAAATCGGTAAAGAGATGAATCTTGATGTGGAAAGAGTTAGAGAAATAATGAAAATTGCCCAAGAACCGGTTTCCCTTGAAACCCCAATTGGTGAAGAGGAAGATAGTCATCTAGGTGACTTTATTCCTGATGAGGATGTATTGGCTCCTGCTGAAGCTGCAACTTTTACTATGTTGAGGGAACAGCTGATTGATGTATTGGATAGCCTTACTCCTAGAGAACAAAAGGTATTAAGATTAAGATTTGGTCTTGATGATGGAAGGGCAAGAACCTTGGAAGAGGTAGGTAAGGAATTTGAAGTTACCAGAGAGAGAATAAGACAGATTGAAGCGAAAGCTTTAAGAAAGCTAAGACATCCAAGTAGAAGTAAAAAATTGAAGGATTTTCTTGAATAATAAGATTCGCTATGCGAATCTTATTTTTGTAATAAGGGGTGAAAAGGTGAAGTTAACAAAGAGATTGAATACAATTGCTGATTTGGTAAATAGAAATTCCATAGTTGCCGATGTGGGCACAGATCATGGGTATATTCCTAAATATTTGATAGAGAAGGAAATTGCAAAATTAGTCATAGCCACTGATATTAGCAAGGGTTCCCTGGAAAAGACTATTAATTACATTAAAGAGGAGGACCTTTCAGAATACATTATCACCAGACTGGGAAATGGCCTCCAGCCTATTAAGCCATTTGAAGTTGATACTGTCATCATAGCTGGGATGGGCGGACTTCTAATTGTTGATATACTGGAGGAAAGTAAGGATAAGTTGGATACCTATTTAGATTATATACTGCAACCTATGGTAGGTGCTGATGAATTGAGAAAGTATCTCCTTAATAATGGATTTAAGATTATAAATGACAAGGTTGTAAGAGAAGGGGATAAATTCTATGAAATCATTCATGCTATAAGAGGTTTAGAGATAGTTAAGAATGAAGTTGACTATGAAATTAGTCCATTATGGTTTGAAGATGGTGATAAGACATGGAAGGAAATGATGGAGTCAAGATTATCCATCCTTAAATCAGTAAAATATGATTTAAAGGATAGAGATAGCGAGAAAAGTAGGGATAGGTTAATTGAGATTAACGACAAGATTAAGATATATCAGGAGGTGTTAGGGGTTGAAGATTAATGATGCAATAAATGCTCTTGAATTGTGGGCAAAGAAGAAGTATATAGAAAGTTGGGATAAGGCTGGATTCCATGTGGGGAATGGTGAAAGTCCACTTACAGGTATCCTTATAGCCATGGATATCACTGACACTGTGGTACAAAGAGCGATTACAGAAAACAAAAATCTTATCATTACCCATCATCCATTTATATTTAGTCCCATAGATAGTATTATAACCTCAGATTACAGGGGAGGTTTAATCAGTCTTATGATGAAAAATGATATCTCAGTATATAGCCTCCATACAAATTTGGATCTGGCAGAAGGAGGGGTAAATGACGTTTTGGCGGATCTGTTTGAAATTATGGATAGGGAGAGTCTAGGGGACTTTATTTATGAGAAATTATACAAACTAGCTGTGTATGTTCCATTAGAAAACCAATACGATATTCTGGAGGCATTCTCAAATGAGGATGCAGGAATCATAGGAAATTATAGAGACTGCAGTTTTACAACTAAGGGAGTAGGACGATTTATACCCCTTAAGGGAGCTAACCCTTTCATTGGCAATGAGAATAAACTGGAAGAGGTAAATGAGGTAAAAATAGAAGCACTTGTAAGGGAAGAAAATCTCCATGGAACAATTAAAGCCATACTATCAGCCCATCCGTACGAAGAAGTAGCATATGATGTGATACCTTTAGGGAATAAATTCAATGGTCTGGGTTATGGAAGAGTTGGAAATATTGAGCCCATTTCCCTTGATAAATTCATATATAAAGTAAAGTCAACTCTGGGTTTAGATCATATTAATGTGTTTGGTGTTACAGATAAACCTGTATCTAGAATAGCATTTTGTGGAGGAGGAGGAATTGAGTTCCTAAAAGATGCAAAGGATAAGGGAGCTCAAGTATATATTACCGGTGATTGTAAGTATCATGATGGACAGCATGCATACGAGCTGGGAATGGTACTAATAGATGGAACCCATTATGCAACTGAATTCCCAGTTTTATACAAAGTAAGAGATTATCTTCTTAAAACTTTGAATGAAGTAATAGAAATAAGTGTGTTTGATGAAAAGCCATTTCCTGTACAAACCTATTGATAGGAGGCGCTGTTATGTTAAAGCTAAATCTTTTGGAAGAGTTGGAAATTCACTATCAGAATTTAGAGAGCTATGAGAAGAAACTAAAACTTGTAAATGGACATGAGGATTATTTAGTTTTAAAGCATAAGCATAATAATCTAAAAGAACAGCTTAATGAACTCATTGAAAAAAATTCCCAGATTAATAACTATATAAGAAAAGCAAGTAGAGCTCTTGAAGACAACAGATATAAATTGAAGGATACCGCAGATAACTTATATGGTGGAAAAGTTCAGGACATAAAGCAACTTAGTGCTTTAGAAAGGGAAAAGTTAAATTTAGAGAAGATAATTGAAGAAAGTGAAAATGAAATTCTTGAAAAAATGGAACAGAATGAAGAAATGTCTAAGGATATTGTGATAATTGAAGATGCTCTAAAGAATATTGCTTTGGATCTGAAGAAGGAAAAGGCTTATATACTTAAACTAAAGGACGAGCTGGAAAAGCTAATACAAGATGAGAATATAACCATAAAAGAGATTAGCAAAGAGTTGGACTCCCAGGTCTTGGATAAGTATCTGCAGATAAGACAGAAGAAAAATAGTGGTATAGGCATTGTAATAAATGA
>JAUWAD010000057.1 GCA_030602225.1 Bacillota bacterium
TCTGCAGCTGTTTTCATAAATCTGGTTCCCATATTTTCAATAATCCTATCAGTGCTGATTTTAGGTGAGAAAGTAGGGACGATTAAATTATTAGGAGCAGTTCTGGTGGTAGCAGGGGTATTTCTGAATACTGTATTTTCAAGGAGACAATTAAGGAGTTGATTCAGTGGATAAATTAATAAATAAGTTTAAGGATGAAGTATTAAGACTTAACGATTTCATGGCAGATAATCCTGAAATTGGTGGAGAGGAAGTTTTATCCTCCAATGCAATTGTGGAATTAATGAGAAAATATGATATTGAAGTGGAGTATCCATTTAGTGGAATGGATACGGCATTTAGGGGAATTATAAATCCCCATATGAGTAGAAAGGCTGCCATCTTGGTTGAATATGATGCCTTAAGGGGAATAGGTCATGGTTGTGGACATTGTGCCAGTGGTAGTATTAGTATTCTAGCAGCTCTTATTCTTAATGAAATTAAGGATGGTATTCCAGCCCAAATTCATATTATTGGTACACCTGATGAAGAGATGAGAGGTGGAAAGGTTCCTATGGTAAAAAGTGGTATTTTCAATGATTTTGACTTTGCCATTATGATTCATATGAGCAATAAAAATGCCCTGTATTCTCAAACATTGGCCTTGGATGCCTATGAGATAAGTTTCCATGGAAAGCCATCCCACGCTGCCAGCATTCCCTGGGAAGGAAGAAATGCATTAAATGCCATGAGACTTTTCTTTGATGCCACAGACATGATGAGACAGCACGTGATGGATGATGTGAGGATTCACGGATATATACAACACGGAGGGGATGCATCAAACATCGTTCCCCATATGACAAGAGCAGAGGTCCTGGTGAGAGCAAAGGAGAGGGAATATCTTGATGATATCAGTAGTTGGGTGTTGGATTGTGTAAAAGCTGCAGCTCTTGCCACTAGAACCACTTATGAAGTGAAGGAAGTGGGAGAAAAGTATGATGGACTAAGAAGAAATATACCTGGGGAAAATCATCTAAGGAAACTATATGAAGATTTAAATCTACCATTGGTGGATTTGAGTAATATAGCAGGGGGTTCCTCAGATATAGGGAATGTAAGCAGTGTATGCCCTGCATTTCACCCATATATTAGCATAGGAGATGAATTCTTAGGTCACACAGAAGAATTTGCCAGAGCTATGAAGGAAGAAAGGACCTATGAGGCAATATTAAATGGTGGAAGGATTATAACTCAGTTTGTAATTGATATGTATAATGATTTGGAACTTCTTGATAGAGTAAAAAAATATAATTCTAAATAGGTGGTGATTTCATGAAAAAAATAGATATGATTGTAAAATCGGATCATTTCTACACAATGACAGGAGAAGGAGTTGGATATAAGACAGGTGTTGCCATGGCAATTGACAAGGGACGCATAATAGCCATGGAAAATGAAAGTGAAATCTTAGGTGAATATAGTGCAGAAGAAATGTTGGATTTAAAGGGTAAAGCCATATTTCCGGGGTTTATAGATGCCCATATGCATACTGGTTATGGGATAATGAGAGGATTAGCCCAGGATACTAACTTCTGGATGATGTACGGACTTGGACCTTTTAACAATGTGGTTACAGAAGAAGAGAGAAATTCAGGCAGCAAGCTTGCAATCATAGAAGCAATAAAGGCTGGAACCACCACCCTTGGGGATTATGAGTACAACATGGACATTGTAAGTAGCTTTATTGATAAACTTGGAGCAAGAGGTAATTTGACTCAGCTAATAAGAGAAGCGGTGGAAAGGGTGTATGCACCAGGTGAAATCTATGAGTTTAACCCTGAGAAGGGAGAAAAATCACTTCAAGAAGCTCTAGACTTATATGACAAGTGGCATAATAAAGCTGATGGAAGAATTAAGATTCTATTCGGACCTCAAGGAGCAGACTTTCTAAGTGAGGAGCTTCTTTTAAAGATCCAAAGGATAGCCAAGGAAAGGAATACAAAGATTCATATGCACACCCAGCAGGGAGATAGGGAAACATATCAAGTAGTTAAGAGGTATGGGAAAAGGCCAGTAGCTTACTTGAAGGATATTGGATATCTGGATGAAACCTTGATGGCTGTACATTTAACTGATGCCAACGATGAGGAGGCAAAGGTTGTGGCTAGATCTGGAGCTTCCATGATTCTTTGCCCAGGTTCAATAGGGATAATAGATGGAATTGTTCCTCCCTCCGTGGCATTTCAGGAAGCTGGTGGAAATGTTGCCTTAGGTTCTGACCAAGCTCCAGGAAATAACTGCCACAACATTATAAATGAAATGAAGTTAGCAGCACTATTTAATAAGATAAAGTATCAGAATCCTGAGATAATGCCAGCATATAAGGCACTTAGAATGGCCACAATCGAAGGGGCAAGAGCTATAGGCTTAGGTGATGATATTGGGTCCCTGGAGGTAGGTAAAAAAGCTGACTTCATAGCAATCGACCTTAGAAAGCCATCCATGCTACCTATTTATACAAAGCCCATGAGAAACATGGTTCCAAATCTGGTTTATAGTGCCAGAGGTGATGAGGTTTTTCTGTCAGTGGTTGATGGTAAGATTATATATAGGGATGGAAAAATATTGAATATTGATGAAGATGAGATTATTAATCATGTTTCAAGATATCCAGAAAGTATTGGAGAAAGGGCATCAAAGGAATTTTTTGAGATAAACGGCACAAATGCAATATTTATGAAGGAAGAAAAATTATAGAGAAAAATCCCCCCAATAAAAATGGGGGGACTTTTCTGTTGCTTGCCTATTTAACTACATAAACGGAGGTATTTGCATGGGTTACAACTTTATGGGATACTCCTCCAAGTAGGGCTCTTGTAAATACTCCTAGGCCTCTACTTCCAATAACTATAAGGTCAAATTTATTTTCTTCTGCCATGGCAATAATTTCGTTGGCTATATCGCCCATTCTGTAGGTAGTCTTCACTGGGTATGGATAATCCTTAAGACTTTCAACCGCAGTTTCCAACAAAGCTTGTCCAGCTTCAATTCCAGCATTGATTAAATCTTGTTTAAAGTCTATTCCCACATATCTCCCACTATCTATGACTGTAACAACAGTAAGATCTGATTTGTAGAATTCACCTAATTCCTTTGCTTTTAGCAATGCCTTCATTGAACATTCTGATCCATCAATAGGTATTAGAATTTTACTCACAGCTTCCACCTCCTAAAACATAAGCTAATATTGTTAAAAATATAATTTTCTTATATATCATATACCCACTATAACCCCTAGTAACCTTTGTTAATATATTTTTTAACGAAATCAATACAAAATCAGCATAAACTATCCCCTTACATATTGTAAGGGGATAGAAATTATTTTATCTCATTTACATCAACCATAAACTTTTTACCATTGATGCTTAGGTTTAGGGACCTTAATTCGGAAATATGGAAAGTAGCTTCTTTTATATGACTTCCAATTAAGGATAATCTTTCCTCATAATCCCTATAAATAATAGATGCCTCTTCCAATGTTACTCTTTCAAAATTGATCTTACTTCCAGGACCCATCTGAGCCAGCCTAGAAAGATCTGGAGTTATGACTGTGGCTATTTTTGTATATCCTCCAGTGGTAGCTCTATCTGCCATCATTATAATTGGCATTCCATGACCTGGAACCTGAATTGAACCAAATACTATACCATCGGATATAATATCTGCTCCTTGCCTGTGGAGTATCTTTTCTCCATCCAGTCTGTAGCCCATCCTATCCGCTTCATTGGTTATGGTATAAGTGGAGCTTAGAAATGTCTGAATTGATTCCTCCAGGAAGTAATCATCTTGAGGTCCTAGTACAACCCTTATGACCTCCTCCTTGTTATAGGAAGGAATAAAATCTCTTCTTATGAAGGAACCTTTTGTAGTTGAAAGCTGAGAATCTCTAAAACCTAATACATCATTATCAGCAAGTTTTCTTCCTTCATATCCACCTATTTTCCCCCTGGTGAATGTTGATCTGGATCCCATTATCAAAGGGATATCAAGCTTTCTTGAGAAAGCTATATAGGATCTTAGTCCAGATTTTACACCACTAAATGATAGAATATCTCCCGGTTTAACATAAACACTCATCCACATGGGAATTGGATTATTATTTACTTTAGGGCTCATATCCCCACCTGTGATGGCTATTGCCTCATGATCCTTAAACTCCAGGGTGGGGCCAAGAAATGTTGCTTCTAAAGCTGCTTCATAAGGTTCATTTCCCACAAGCATATTAGCCACTCTAAGGGCAAATGGGTCCATTGCTCCTGCAACACTCATTCCAAATCTTTGGTAGGAATACCTTCCCTTATCCTGGACTGTGGTAAATAATCCCGCTTTAATAACTTTAAAGGACATTTAGCCTCACCTCCCCATTGTGGATTATATTCACTTTGTATTCATTTTTTTCAACGGCTTCTTTAATACTTAGATATTCTTCCTCAGTAATTGAAGTGAATCTAACATAATCCCCTGCATTTAATAGAACAGGTATTTCTGATAGAGGATCGTATAGTTTTATCGGGGTTCTGCCTATAAGCTGCCATCCTCCGGGACTATCTATTGGATATATTCCAGTTTGAGTTGCTGCAATACCAACACTTCCTCCAGGGATTATGGTTCTTGGAACCTGTAATCTTGGAGTGGCAATCTTCTCACTCATTCCCCCTAGATAACCAAATCCAGGTGTAAATCCTAGCATGTATAGGAGATAATCAGATCCAGTATGGATCTTTATGACATCATCAACTGTTAGATTATTGTGCTTTGCAACAAATTCCAGATCTGGACCGTATTCACCACCATAGCAGGTTGGTATCTCAACTATTCTATAATTGTCAACTCCACCATCCGTTGCAGAATGGAGGATTTTTTCCAGGGATCTGACCATATCTCCATAATCTATTACACTTGGGTCATAAAGAACCTGGATTGATCTGTATGTTGGGATAAGCTCAGTCAATCCTTCTGGGGGTGAGCTTTCTATAGCATTTACAGTATTACGAATTTTCCCATTAATTTTAACGGATATTTCATTCCCAAATTCCATAGTTAGGGAAGAATCCCCCGCTGGTAAGTATTTAACTTTATCATACATTTAATCACATCCTAACCCCAAAGAGCTTTAAGACCTGATAAGGACTGAACTCCAAGGTATGCAGTAATTATAACAACTAAAATACCAAGAACAAGTAACCATTTTGGATGCTTGTAATCTCCAACGATTTCTTTTTTGGTTGAAGCCAGTAGCATCGTACCCAATGTAACAGGTAGGATAAGACCGTTTAAGGAACCAGCGATAACCAATAGAGTGGCTGGACGGCCTATTGTTATGAATATAAGTGTAGAAATTCCTATAAATCCAATTATCCATTTGTTTACATGATTTCCAATTGCAGTTGAAAAGGTTTTAAGGAATGATACAGATGTGTATGCAGCACCGACGATTGAAGTAAGAGCTGCTGCCCAAATTACCAATCCGAAAAGCTTGTATCCAAGGGTACCTGCTGCCTCTTGGAAAGCAGAAGCCGGTGGATTTGCTGGATCTAGGGTAAATCCTTTTGAAACAACTCCTAAAACTGCCAGGAATAGAAGGACTCTCATTACTGTGGCAATACCCATTCCCATAAATGCTGATCTATTAATCTCATCAATATTTTCTTTCCCAGATATTCCAGCATCGATTAATCTGTGACCACCAGAGAATGTTATGTACCCACCTACTGTTCCACCTACTAAAGTTATGATTGCTAGCATTGGAATTTCAGTTGGAACTACAGTTCTAATCAAAGCTTCTCCCACTGGAGGGTTAGTTGTGATAGCAACATAACCAACTAAAAGTATCATTGCTCCACCAAGAATCTTAGTCATTGTATCCATAGCTTTTCCCGCTTCCTTGGAAAGGAAGATAATAATACCAAGAATTGCTGAAATAGCTGCACCTATTTTAACATCTATACCAAACAATACCTGTACTCCAAGAGCAGCTCCACCAACATTACCGATGTTAAATGCCAAGCCACCAAGAGCGACCAGAAATGCAACAAAGTATCCTAGTCCAGGAAATACCTTGTTTGCAACATCCTGACCTCTAAGTCCAGAAATTCCTATAACTCTCCATACATTAAGTTGAGCTATTAGTGATAAAGTAACAGATGCAAGTATTACAAAACCAAATGTGGGACCAAGTTGCTGAGTAAATACTGCAGATTGAGTTAAGAATCCTGGTCCTATTGCCGATGTTGCCATTAGGAATGCTGCTCCTAGTAAAACTGAGTAATTTTTAGATCTTGGTTTTTTTTCTTTTGCCATAATGTTCTCCTTTCTAGATGAAGCTATTTAGTGGTTTTATTTCAATACCTTCTTTTTCAAGACTTTCTTTAATAAACTTTACAAATTCAACAGCCTTAGGATTATCCCCATGAACACAAATGGAATCTGCCTTAATGGAAATGAAGCTCCCATCTATGGCCTGGACTTTCTTTTCCTTAACCATCATTTTAATCCTCTCCAATGCCAAGGCTTCATCATGGATCATCGCTCCAGGAAGCTTTCTGTTAACTAGGGTACCATCAGTGTTATAAGCTCTGTCTGCAAACACTTCATGGGCCACCTTCAAGCCTCTTTCTTCTGCCATTTTAGCAAGAAGACATCCGCTTAACGCCAGAAGAATAATATTTCTATCATACTCAAGTAGGCCTTCAACTATTCCCTCTGCCAGCTTCTCATTTACACTGGTGGTATTGTAGAATGCCCCATGGAGCTTAACATGTTGAAGGGTGGTGTTATTTGCCTTAGCAAACGCTTCCAAGGCACCTAGTTGATATAACATATATGCCTTTGCCTCTTCTTTGGTAATATCAAGATTTCTCCTTCCAAAACCCAATAAGTCAGGATAGCCTGGGTGGGCTCCTAGCATAGCTCCATTCTCAAGGGCAAGTTTTACAGTTTTGTCCATAATTAAGGGATCTCCAGCGTGAAAACCACATGCTATATTAGCTGAAGTGACATACTTGAGAACTTCTCCATCCATCCCCATAGTATAAGCACCATAGCTTTCCCCAAGGTCTGAGTTAAGATCTACAATTGCTTTCATTTGATACACCTCCTAAAATTTGATAAACAACACATTTATCATTATACATGAAATGTCGAAATATTTCAATTATTCAATGTATGGTAAGGATAAAATCTTCATATTAGTGATATAATTAATACAGAAGGAATATGGGTACAATATCTGTAATAATAATAAAAAACAGGGGTTGTTATTATGACTACGATAAAAGAGATAGCTCAGATGGCAGGAGTATCCAGTGCCACGGTATCTAAGGTTTTAAATGGAAAGGATAAGAGTATAAGTTCTGCAACCAGGGAGAGGATACTTAGAATTGTTGAAGAGCAAGGGTATATCCCTAATGGTATAGCTAAAAGTCTTAGGATAAAGAGCACTAAGACCTTCGGATTAATTATCCCCAATGTTACAAATCCTTTTTTTTCTGAGCTTGCCAAAGGTATTGAAGACGCATCAGAGGCTGAAGGATATTCATTGATTCTATGTAATACCTATGGGAAGGATAACAGGGAGAAGCAATATCTTAGAATTTTGGAAGAAAAAAAAGTGGATGGAGCAATTATAGCTGCATCGACCAAGGAGGACATAGAGGTTATTGAAAGAGTTAGTTTTCCCATAGTGCTTTTGGATAGAGATATTGAAGTGGGAAGCAATATTGGAAAGGTAATTGTTGATAATGAATATGGAGGCTATGTAGCAACCAAGCATCTTGCACAGATAGGCTGTAAGAGAATAGGCCATATAACCTCAAGCTTAAAGGATAATCCTTCAAATAACAGATACAAGGGGATGTTAAGAGCCCTTGAGGAGTTAGATCTTGAAATTGATCATAACCTATATCACTTTGGCAAGTTTTCCATAGATACTGGATATGAAGGTGCTCTTGAAATTGCATCAAAGCAAAATATTGATGGAATATTTTGTGGAAATGATATAATAGCCATTGGTGCTATTAATGGATTGAAGGAGATGGGATATAAAATACCCAATGATATAAAAATAGTTGGATATGATGATATCTATATCTCAAAATATATAGATCCTCCCCTTACAACTATAAGGCAACCCATATATAGTATCGGAAGTAATGCAGTGGATCTTCTCTTGAATATGATAACCAAGAATGGAAAGGATATTAAGCGTAAACTCATACCTCAATTGGTTATAAGGGAGAGTGCAAAGTAGCAGAATAAAGTTTAAGAAGGATGAATTATGGGAAAATAGTAAGTGATAATTTAAAAAAAGGAGTGATACTGTGACTACACCACATATTAGTGCTAAAAAGGGAGAAATAGCAGAAACCATATTACTACCAGGTGATCCATTAAGAGCAAAATTTATTGCAGAGAACTTTCTTGAGAATCCAGTTCAGTTCAATGCTGTAAGAAATATGTTTGGATATACAGGAACATACAAAGGAAAGAGGATTTCAGTTATGGGTACGGGTATGGGAGTCCCATCCATTGGAATATACTCTTATGAACTAATCCATTTCTATGGAGTGAAGAATCTTATCAGAGTAGGGTCTTGCGGAGCATTTCAGGGTAATTTGAAGTTGTATGATGTTATCATTGGAATGGGTGCAAGTACTAATTCCAGTTATGGAGATCAATATAATCTTCCAGGAATATATTCAGCAACTGCTTCTTGGGATCTACTTTACAAAGCAGTCAAGGTTGCAGAGGAAAAGGATATTCCAGTACATGTAGGTAATATTTTAACCAGTGACACATTTTACTCAGCTGATAAGGATGGAAATCAGAAGTGGATGGATATGAATGTCCTAGCTGTTGAAATGGAAAGTTATGCGCTTTATTGTAATGCTGCCCATGCTGGTGTTAATGCACTAACGATTCTTACAGTTAGTGACTCCTTAGTAACTAAGGAAGAGACAACACCGGAGGAAAGGGAGAAAAGCTTTACGAAAATGATGGAAATTGCATTGGAATTAGCATAATTAATTAGGATAAAAAACCTATCCTTTTAAAAGGTGGTGAATAAAATGACTCAGAGAAGTTCTGAAATTGTTGAGAATTTAAAGGAAGAAATAATAAATCTAGGAAGGGAATTGTTTTCTCATCCTGAATTAGGATATAAGGAGTTTAAGACCAGAGAGATTTTAGGTGAGTATATTAGAGAAATACCATTAACAGATTTTAAGACATACGCAATAACTGGTTTTAAGGCAACCATTGGGGAAGGCAGTCCCCATATAGGTTTATTGTTTGATATGGATGCTTTGCCTACAAAGGGTCATGAATATGCCACAAACGAAGATCACGCAGCCCACTCATGTGGTCATAATGCTCAAATGGCAGTTATGGTTGCAGCCTTCAAGGCATTGTCAAGAAGTGGTATTCTTGAAAAATATGGTGGCAGAATATCCATCATTGGAGCACCTGCTGAGGAATTTGTGGATTTTGACTATAGGATTAATCTTATAGATGAAAGCAAATTAAAGGTTTTTTCTGGCAAACAGAATCTCATAACCGATGGAGCTTTTGATGATATTGATCTAGTCATAGGAGGTCATGGGAATTCCCTAGATGGATGTGTGATTGAAACTGGAACAGCCTCCAATGGATTCCTGGCAAAGACAGCTATATTCAAAGGAGTATCAGCCCATAGTGGAGCATACCCACATAAGGGGAAAAATGCCCTAAATGCTGCAATACTATCCTTAAATGCAGTTGCTTTACTGAGAGAAACCTTTCAGGATGATGATCATATTAGATTCCACCCAATTATCAAGGAGGGTGGAGATGCGGTGAATACAGTACCCAATAGGGTAGTTGTTGAGACCTATATACGAGGAAGTTCAGTTGAGGCTATCTATGATGCTAACAAGAGAATAGATAATGCATTTTTCCATAGTGCAAAAGCCATGGGTTGTGAGTGCGAAATCCAAACTATGCCAGGATATTTACCAAGCAATTACTATGAAGCTCTGGAAAACTATATAAGTGATGCATCAAAGGATTATATTGGAAAAGAGAATATCCATAAAGGTGGAAGGACCTTTGCATCTGATGATATAGCAGATGTATCATCAATAGTACCTGTTGCGCACTTTGGGTTTAGTGGTTTTGGAGGAAGTTTTCATGGGGCTGATTTCCATATAAAGGACGAGGAAATGGCCTATGTCACCACCACTAAGATAGTAGTGGATTCCATTGAGAACATGCTTAGCAATAGAGAGAAACTCACAAATATTCTGGAAAAGTTTAAACCTGTTATTACTAAGGAAAACTATATTAAGAAATGGTTAAGAATAGAGTAATAAATCCCTTAAGTCCAAAAATGGGCTTAAGGGATTTTCTAGTATTGTCTGGAATTATTTACTTTTTCAAAGTAGTCATCTTTTTCCATCAAATTAGATATTTTTTCCTTGATTTCAACCTTCAATACATTATCCTTAATCAAAGATAGTGTATCATTTATGGTCCTTATGGACCCATTTAAAGCAACATTGGCTAGCTCTAAGCCTGTTTCTAAGTCGGATTTCAGATTTGAGTCGGAATTTCCCTTAAGTATAAGGCCAATTCTAATAACCCTTTTACACAACTGTGCATTATTAAGTTCCACATCGATTTCACACAAGGCAGCTTCAAGTATTTCCTTATCTCTTAGATTAATTGCCTCCATACTATCCTTGGGTAATGAGAAGGCACTCTCTATATTGCAATAGGATTTCGAATCTTCCATGGAACCTCTCAAAAGCTTGAAGTTTATCTGATCTAGTTCTTCTGCAAAAGCTATATATTGACTATCTGTTAAGCCATAACACTTCATAATGGATAGCCTTGCAACCATTCCTATCAGACCACAGGACATGGCACCTGCTATTGCAGCTGCACTTCCTCCTCCGGCTGTGGTATCCTTTGAATCAAGTATATTTTCTAGGATATTTACATAACTCATAAAAATCATCTCCTTTGATAAACCCCGTTTCATCCACACCTTAATAATATTCCAAAAATAATTTAATATCAAGACAACAAAATATGGACAGAGAATAAGCTATGTGCTATAGCACAAAATCAATTACAAATCAATATGTATTTAGTATTTTTTTGTCTTGAATTTAATGGTTTTATATGGTAAATTGTATATATGTTGTATATGCTTTATTAATTATACACAATATATAGTAATTATTCTTATATTATAACCATGGGTCAAGGAGGCGCTGGGTATGTTGAAAGTTGAAAAACGTAATGGTCAAATTGTTGAGTTTCAAGCGGAAAAAATTGAAGTTGCTGTTAAAAAGGCAATGTATGAAACAGAAAAAGGTGTAGATGAGGAGTTAGCCAAATCCATAGGTGCTAATGCCATAGAAGCATTCAAGGACAAAGAAAAGGTAACTATTGAAGAGATTCAGGATTATGTCGAAGTTGAGTTGATGAAGTCAAGACCTGAGGTTGCAAGAAAGTATATTATATACCGTGAGGAAAGAGCTAGATTAAGAGAACAAGGTTGGAATATGACTGACCTTCAAAGGGACATATACGAGAAAAAATACAGATATGATTCAGAGTCCTTTGATGAGTTTTTAGATAGAGTTAGTGGTGGTAATAATCCAGTAAAAAAAGCAATTAAAGACAAGAAGTTCATGCCTGCTGGGAGGATTCTAGCTGGTAGAGGTTTGGATAAGAAGGGAAGAAAGATAACTTTAAGCAACTGTTATGTAATGCCTAAGGTGGAGGATAATATTGAATCCATTTTTGATACTGCTAAGTACCTGGCAAGGACATATTCATACGGTGGAGGAGTTGGACTTACATTATCAAAACTTAGACCTAAGGGTGCAAAAGTTAACAATGCAGCCAGTACAACAACAGGTGCTGTAAGCTTTATGGATTTGTACTCATTGGTAACGGGTCTTATTGGAATGAGAGGTAGAAGGGGAGCTTTGATGCTTAACCTAGATTGCAATCATCCAGATATTGAGGATTTCATAAATGTAAAAAATGATCTTCAAAAGGTGACCTATGCCAATATCTCAGTAAATGTTGATAATAAGTTCATGCAAGCTGTCAAGGATGATACTGACTATGAACTATATTTTAAAGTTGAATCCACTGGGGAAGAACTAAGAAAGAAAATAAAGGCCAGGGATTTATACAAGAAACTTGCTTTAAATAACTGGAATATGGCAGAACCAGGAATCCTTTATAAGGATAGGATAGACTCATGGCATTTAATGAGCCATGATGATACCTTCGAATTTGCAGGAGTTAACCCATGTGCAGAAGAGACTCTTCCTGCATTTGGCAGTTGTAATCTTTCATCAATAAACCTAAGTGAATTTGTAAAACATCCATTTACTAAGTATGCTAGATTTGAGTTTGAAAGATTTGGAGAAATGGTTAGAAATGGAGTTATCTATCTAAATGAAGTTTTGGATGAGAATATGAATCTTCATCCACTTGAACAACAAAGAGAAATGTCAAGAGACCTAAGACAGATTGGACTTGGTATTATGGGTCTTGCGGATATGTTCATTAAAATGGGTGTTAAATATGGTAGCAGTGAGTCACTTTCATTAATTCACCAAATAGGTAGAATTATGGTAAACGAGGCCCTAAGACAATCATCATTCCTAGCGGAGAAGGATGGTCCTTTCCCAAGATTTAATCTTGATGCAGTACTGGAATCTCCATTCTTGAAGGAAAATGCGGACGAAGATGTTCTTGAACTTATAAAAGAGCACGGATTAAGAAACAGTCAATTATTAACCATACCTCCAACTGGAAGTATTTCCACATTGGTTGGTTGTAGTAATGGTGTAGAACCCATATTCCAGGTTTCCTATACTAGAAAGTCTGAATCCCTTCACCATGAAGATACCTACTACAAGGTATTTACACCAATAGTTAAGGAATACATGGAAGTTAATGGATTATCATATGAGGAAGAATTGCCTGATTTCTTTATTACAACATCAAACTTAAACTATAAGGAAAGAATAGAAGTACAAGCTACTTGGCAACAGTATATTGATGCCAGCATTTCATCAACTGTAAATGTACCAAATGAGTTCAGTGTTGAAGATGTGGAAGCTCTTTACCTACATGCATGGGAAAGAGGGCTAAAAGGTATAACAATATACAGAGATGGTTGTGCTAGAAGTGGAATTTTAATAACAAACAAGAAGAAGAGCAATTCAGATAAAATAGATGAACTTCAAGAGGAAATAAGACAACTTGCAGAAGAGCAACTAAAGGAAGATCCAGATACATGCCCAATGTGTGGAGGTAAACTGAATCACTCAGGGGGATGCTCCGAATGTCAGGAGTGTGGCTACAGTCCTTGTTCAGTATAATAGAATATAAGTAATCTAGAATCTCCGAGACTGTAAATAATTTTGTGTATACTATACCTCTGGATTGAGATAAAATAAAAGGTTCTTTGTCAAATAGTGTTGGTGGAGAATAATTCAATTTGAGAAACTAGACAAACTTGATAAAGTATAGCCAGAGACTTGGGAACATTATTAACTAATGATCCCAAGTCTTTTTCATGTTTTACATTATTGACAAGTGATGATTAAATTACTAACTTTGACACATATAAAGATAATTATGTCCTTAAGAAGGCTAATTTAAGACGATTTAAAGGATTATAGTATTTTTTAGAATGTATATATGAAGACCATATAATATCTATA
>JAUWAD010000013.1 GCA_030602225.1 Bacillota bacterium
TTAGCACTGGTGGCTGGAACCCTTATTTTAAGCATTGTACTCACCACCTATTATTGCTTCTACTATATCTTTCATCATATCCACTTCACATACAAGGTTATGCCTTTCTCTTAAGGTTTTTAACTCCATAAGCTGCTCAGGGATATTCTGATTCATAGTCGATGCCAGTTCTTTTAGATTTTCAAACTCATCCTTGGAGACAACCTTGCCAATTGAAGATAATACCTTGTTGGAAAACTTGAAAGGGCTGGCAGTTGATGAAATCAATGTAGCTTTTGTATCATTAGTTTCCTCTATATACTCCTTATATACAGCGTAAGCAACTGCAGTGTGAGGATCCATGATGTAGTTAAATTTAGTATAAACTTCATTTATACAATGACTGATCTTATTCTCATCAGCAAATCCCCCATAGATAATATCCATATCTTCTAAGAATTTAAACACACCCTTCTCAGAAAGATCCTTCATCAGCTCTTTGACTTTTGTATCATCCTCTATCTGATGATACAAGAACCTCTCAAGATTACTTGATACTAGTATATCCATGGATGGAGATGAAGTTAATAGTAATTTCCTGTTCTTATCATAAGTCTTAGTCTTGAAGAAATCACTGAGTACATTATTATCATTGGAGGCACATATTAGTTTATTTATTGGAATACCAATCCTTAATGCATAGTAAGCTGCAAGTATATTTCCAAAGTTTCCTGTGGGAACCACAATATTTATACTATCACCTGATCTGATCTCTTGGGTTCTTACTAAATGGAGGTATCCATACACGTAATATACTATTTGAGGAATCAGTCTACCTATATTTATTGAGTTTGCAGAAGAAAGTAGATAGCCTTTGTCCAATAGCTTATCATTAAACTCCTTATTGGAAAAAATACTCTTAACTCCAGTTTGTGCATCATCAAAATTTCCATCTACACCAACAACATAAGTATTACTTCCCTGTTGTGTAACCATCTGTAGACGTTGTATCTCACTTACTCCACCCTTGGGATAAAACACTGTTACGCTTATCCCTGGAATGTTTTTAAATCCCTCAAGAGCTGCTTTTCCTGTATCGCCAGATGTTGCTGTTAGAATCATTATCTCCTTATCCACATGATTTTTATCCAAGGATAACTTCAATAAATATGGTAGGAGAGTCAATGCCATGTCCTTAAAGGCCAGTGTTGGTCCATGAAATAGTTCAATAATATTAGCATCTCCCACTTTTTTTATAGGTACAATCTCCTGGCAGCTAAATTTGCTATCATATGCTCCCTCAATAGAACTTACTATTTCATCCATGTTAAAATCATCAAGGAATAAGTCTAATACTATTGAAGCAACTTCTTTGTAGTCCATATCCAGCAGCTGGTTATAATCTAAAGATGGGAACTCACCTGGAACAAAGAGACCACCATCTTCTGCTATTCCTTTTAATATACCTAAAGATGCTGTCACTGCATTCTTATTATTTCTAGTACTTGTATATCTCATAATCTCCTCCTATGACTATCTGTCATATTCTCCTTTCTAGATTCATCAACTATAATCCTATTATGGAATAAGCTCCTTCTTCATAACTAGCTATTTTATCTAATAAATCCATGAGTCTTATCTCCCTGGTCAAAAAGCACAGGGGTTCTTCATGTAGCTTTTCTATAATAACATCTTCAAATGCCTCTTCAGTTCCACTGTCCAACCTTATATAATATCTGCCAAAAATCTCTTTATTATTATTCTTTAAACCCTTACCTCTTAATGGCGTCTCTAGATTTTGATTCTTAAGTACAACATCTATACAATCAGTAAGAACAGCATTTGCTGTGGGAAGCATACCTGCACCAGAACCAAAGAGTTTTAAATCTCCAATGTAATTGCCTCTAATACCAATACTGTTGAATGCCAGATTTACATTTGCAAAATAACTACCTACTTCCACTGCTCTTGGTTGCACAATTGAACAATAACCATCAGCAAATGCATAAGTACTAGCTATAAGTTTAACTACCCTATTCTTACCTTTAAGTAGTTTTATATCCAGATCAGATATATTTTCAATTCCATCGCAGAGAATATCATCTTCTGTTATTACGCCCCCAAATCCCAAGGTAGATAGTATCCTTAGTTTTCGAAGTGTATCCATGCCTTCCACATCACTTGATGGATCTTCCTCAGCATAGCCAAGCCTTTGAGCTTCCTTTAAAACATCTTGGTAGGAAAGGCCTTCCTCTGTCATTTTTGTCAATATGAAGTTGCATGTCCCGTTTAAAATTCCCTCAATGGAACTAACTTCATTAAAGCTTATTATGTCTTTAAGAGGTTTAATCAGGGGAATTCCACCCCCTACGCTGGCTTCATACAGGAAATAAACTCCCTTATTTGAGGCTAATGTGGATAGTTCCTCAAAATATGCAGATACTATTGCCTTATTGGCAGTTACAACATGTTTTCCTTTCTCAAGAGCCCTTCTGATGTAATTGTATCCCTTCTCCAGATCTCCAGTTACTTCAACTATTATGCTTATATTGGAATCATCAAGAATCCTCTCAAAATCCAAAGTCAATTTATCTTTATCAATTTCCACATCTCTTTTTTTATCTAGGTCCCTTACAAGTACTCTTAATACTTCCATTTCATCAGAAAGGATGTAACTAAGCTGATCTCTTCTTTCACTTACTATTTTATATAATCCTTGACCTACAGTACCATATCCTAATAAACCTATACCTATCATTTTAATCCTCCTTTCCAATCAAAACTTGTGCAATCTGAACTGCATTTGTGGCTGCACCTTTTCTTATGTTATCTGCAACTACCCATATATTCAAACCATTATCCAAACTATAATCTCTTCTTATCCTTCCAACATAAACCTCATCCTTGCCCTCTACATCTATAGGCATTGGATATTGGAGATTCTTAAGATCATCCTTCACTATTATCCCGGGATATGAACTCAATATTGTTCTTATTCCCTTTAGATCAAACTCCTCTTCCAACTCAATATTTATGGAAACGCAGTGGGAAAACTTCACCGGTACCCTAACAGTGGTTGCTGTTACCTTAAGATCATCCCTATGGAGTATTTTTCTGGATTCTTGGATCATCTTCATTTCTTCCTTTGTGTATCCATTATCAAGAAATACATCTATATGAGGAATTAGATTCTCCATTATATTATAAGGATAAAACCCATTCTTACCTTCCTCCAAGTCCTTGAGACCTTTTAATCCCGACCCGGATACACTTTGATAAGTGGAATAAACCACTCTCTTTATCTTATGTTTATTATCTATGGCTTTTAGGGGTAACATACATTGTATAGTTGAGCAATTTGGATTAGCGATTATTCCACAATTTTTAAAAGTATCCTCTCCATTTACCTCAGGAACAACCAGCGGTACTCCTTCATCCATTCTAAAAACACTACTATTATCAATTACAACTACACCTTTTGATGCTGCAATAGGTGCATATCTCTCACTTATACCTCCTCCTGCTGCAAAAAAAGCTATATCAATATCTGCATCAAAGGAGTTCTCATTAAGTTCCTCCACCAAGTATTTTCTATCCCTAAACATTAACTCTTCACCCTTAGACTTCCTAGATGCAAGTAATGTCAGTTTTTGTATGGGAAAATCTCTTTCTTCCAATACCTTTAAAATAGTAGTACCAACCAACCCTGTTGCTCCCACTACTGCTACATTATATTTTTTCATTTTTATCCCCCTTAGTTAAAAGCATAATATATGGCACTGATTGCCTTTTCAAAATCCTTATTCTCAACCCCAATTATTATATTTAACTCACTGGAGCCTTGAGATATCATTCGGATATTTATCCCTTCATTGGACAAGGATGTAAAGACTTTGGCAGATATCCCCTTTGTATTAATCATTCCTCTACCCACCACTGCAATTAAAGCCATTCCCCTATAGGAAACCACATTATCTGGATTGCAATATATTTTTATCTCCTCTGTTATCTTGGAAAGTTTACCATTAAGATCCCTATCAGATACTATTACTGAAATAGAGTCGATGCTTGATGGCATGTGCTCAATGCCAATATCATTTGTTTCAAACACTGATATAAGTTTTCTAAAAAAACCTTTTTCACTGGTCATAAGCGTCTTTTCCACAGAAATAACACTAAAATCCTTTCTTCCTGCAATTCCGGTAATGGTGCCTTTATTCTTCTCTTCCCACTGATCGTGAACTATCAGTGTTCCTTCATCATCAGGTCTATTTGTGTTTTTAATCCTTATGGGAATTCCTCTTTCTCTTACAGGGAAAATTGCTTCCTCGTGCAAAACAGGTGCACCCATGTATGAAAGTTCCCTTAATTCCTTATAGGTTATTAACTTTATACCTACAGTATCCTTTACAACTTTAGGATCAGCCATTAGAAACCCTGAAACATCAGTCCAGTTTTCATACAATGAGGCTTGAATGGCATGAGCAATAATAGCTCCCGTTACATCACTGCCACCTCTTGAGAATGTAACTATTTCACCATTTGACTTACCCCCATAGAAACCTGGTACTACTGCATTATCCATACTTCTTAAGCGCTCATATATCAAATATTCTGTAGCTTCTTTATCATACTCCCCATTGTCTTTGAATCTTATAATCTCTTTTGCATCAATAAATGGATATCCTAAATACTCAGCCAAAATCAGTCCATTTATGTATTCTCCCCTACTGGCACAATAGTCTCTGGAAGCTCCATTTGAGATATCATCCTTAACTTTTTTTAGTATTTCCCCTATTGGAATTTTTAGCATTAACTCATCACATATGTTGGTGAATCTATCTTCTATTATCTTAAAAATCTCATGAAAATTAAGTCCATGGGAGGAAAGTTGATAGCACATATATAGCAGGTCCGTGACCTTATGATCCCTTCCATTTCTCTTTCCAGGTGCAGATGGTACGATTACCGTGGTATCCGTATCCCCTTTAATTATTTCATAGACTTTCTTAAACTGTTGGCCATCAGCCAGTGAGCTTCCACCAAACTTTGCAACTTTTTTACCTATCATACTTTCCCCTCCTTTATTTTAATATACAAAAAAACACCCATCCCAAAAAGGACGAGTGTCTATCTCGCTTCCACCTAAATATAATTATAATATTAGCCATAACGGGGCATCCGCAATTCCCTACTAGTTTCAGGATTGTACTCAAAGGTGGTTTTCAATCTTTAGTATCACAGGAAGTCTTTCAGCCGGTGAACTTCCCTCTCTTTTGACCTGTGAAGATTTACTCGTCCTTTTCATCGCTTTTTACTATTCTATAGCGATAAATGACTAATGTCAAGAGAGATTTTCCAACTTATTAGCTATTTAATTGCCTTTAGAAATGCTTTCATAAAAGCTGGAAGGTCAAGGGGTGTTCTTGAAGTGATTAGATTTCCATCCACCAGCACCTCTTCACTTACCCATTTTGCTCCTGCATTTATTAAATCATCTTTAATGGTAGATGTTGAAGTAAGAGTTTTTCCACTTAAATCACAGCAAGAAGCCATCATCCAAGGTCCGTGACAAATGGCAGCAATAGGTTTATTAAGTTTATCAAACTCCTTTAACAACTCCTTGGTTGCTTCAGTTCTTCTCATATAATCAGGTGAGAATCCTCCAGGGATGATAACTCCTTCGTAATCTTTGGCATCCACATCACTTGATCCATGAGTGCTCTTAAGCTTTAAACCATTCTTTCCTGTAAAAACTTCATCTTTGTTTGGTCCCACTAGGTGAACCTCATAATCCTCTCTAAGTCTGTGATATGGATATACCAATTCCTGTTCATCAAATAGATTTTCTATTAATACCATTACTTTCTTCACAATAAAACCTCCTTAAAATATTCTATTAATAGAAATACCCTAAGGAGGCACAAATTATTCTAGATTATATCAAACATCATAAGCCCAATTGTATTTATGGCAAGATTTGCCATCATATGAACTACATACGAATTTAATATATTACTGTTCTTTTCATTTAGATAATTGAAAATTAACCCCCCAGCAAATAATCCTAATAAAGCCAGAATGAAGATCACAGGATTAAACCAGCCCCCCATAATTCCCACATGATAGATAGAAAATATCAAGGCGGAATATACATAGGCAAATCCTCTGCCTTTATACTTAAGTAGATCAAGGAATAAGTATCCTCTAAAGAAGAATTCTTCAATAAATGAGTTGATAAAGGATATATAGAATGCAACAAGAATAAAATTATCCCTATTTACTTTCAAGTTGTTTTCCAGTATGGATTTTATTTTTTCCAAATCTATGAATGATGATAATATGAAGTATGAGAATACAATACCCAGGTATATTACAATTCCTATTCCTAAGGTTTTTAACAAACTCTTTTTATTTGAAATCCTGAAAAAACCTAAAGCTTCTATCCTTTTAAACTCTCCTAAAACCATGGGTATGAGAAGAAATAACACTACTTTAATAATAGATTTAATTAAATAGGATGGATTTATATAGGAATCTACCACAATCATCAATAGAACTAAAAGGATTGAAAGTATAATCTTCTTTTTCATCAGTAAGGATATCTTCCCATTGGAGTAATTATTGGTTTACCATCCTTATCAACTAACACTGTTAATCCACCAGCATATCCATCAAAAGAAAAAAGATAATTTACTCCTGTCTCTTTATCTACCAAAATTTTAATACCTGAAAGTTTACCTTCCTTATGTACCACTTCAAACCTCTTTTCAGCCATGTCAAATCCCTCCCCTTAGGTAAATTTTACACCTAAGGGGAATTTAAATCAAATCTAATTCAAAGTAACCTTCACTACACTTCCATCCTTGGATCTTATATCAACTAAACAAAATCCATCTGGTAATTCCTTTTCCAACCTTCTTAATTCCTTTATCAGTAGTATCAGTTTCTCATCATCAACATTTAAATCAGATTGATTTAGGAAATTGTCCTTTATTAGCTTCAATACTATTCTGTTATCAACTATCCCCAAAGGAATGGGAATATTCAATGAAAAATTACTGTTACTCTTTATTGTTATCTTCATATCCTTACTCCTATTCAATGGTTACATTGACTTTATCACCATCTGCTGATTCTATCTCCACCAGTTTTCCCATAGCCCCATTTTCAGCCATTTTCACTAACACTTCAAAATCTATATCCTTTAGATTCTCATTTCCTTTTGTAAAATCATCTATCATCCCCATTTGAAGACCCATCTTTACCAGTGCCATTGGTAGATTCACATTCACCTTATCTCCTTCAGCACTAAGGATGGACACCTTCATTATCAATGAATTGAAGTCTTTTCTATTTTCTGTATCCACTACTTTTGCATCAGTTCCACCATCACCTCTTACTAGATAGTCGATGGTAGTGTTTAAATAGTCAGCCATTTGTGGCAATAGGCCAATGTCTGGACAGGAAATATCATTTTCCCATTTGCTTACGGCTTGAGATGACACCCCCATAGCCTCTGATAGTTGATCCTGTGTTATACCTTTCTTTCTTCTTAATTCACCGATTCTTTTACCCATTGTATTCATTTTAATTCCTCCCTTCTTTGCTTATATGATACAATTTCTATACCTTGATTTTAACATATCATCAGTTGGAAATTGCCATATTTTATAAACCACTGGTTGTTTTTATAACAACTAATGGTTGTATTGCTATCTTTTAAGAATTATATTGCTTTTTTTTATTTAATTTACTATAATTTTACTTCTGTGATTTAAAAATTAACAAAATCATAATGAATAATATCTGCTTCTCTGCTATACTAAAGCATAGGAGATGATAGTGATGATACTAGACTTTGTTAAGATGAGTCCTGCTGAGAATATGACCGTCTTTATAATGAATAATATAAATAAATCTGAGCATAGTAAAATATCCAGTAGTATTATGAAGACAAGCAGTATAGGCTGTGAACAGGTTGGATTTATTGAGAAAAGAAATAATAGCATAAGGCTTCAAATGATGGGTGGAGAGTTTTGTGGAAATGCCAGCAGATCCTTTGCCGCATATATGGTTTTTAGTGATTATCCAAACATATCACAAGTAGATGGAATTTACTTTGTTCCATTGGAAGTTTCAGGATTGGATAAGGAAATAATGATAGAGGTTAGGAAATCCCCTTGGGAGAATAAATTCTATTCATCCATATTCATGCCCCTACCTATACGCATCACTGAAGAAAAGTATTATGTTGAGGAATCCTATGTAAAAACAACAAGAGTTGACTTCCCAGGAATAACCCACTTCATTGTTGACCAGGATAAAGTAAATGATCCATTGTTCTTTTTTAACTTATTAAAAAGGAATATGGATAAGGAAACCTACGATGCGTTTGGAGTTATGTATTATGACTCTAAAAACAATTTTCTCACCCCATTGGTTTATGTGAAGGATACAGATAGTTTAATATGGGAGAGAAGCTGCGCTTCTGGTACATGCGCTTTGGGAGTAGCTATGGCTTATCCCATTAAGGAAGGTTTTAGACAGAATATTTATCAACCTGGAGGTAACCTAGAAATTCAGGTTGAATTTGAAGATAAAAAAGTAAAATCAATATTGCTAGATGGTTTAGTAGAAATAGTCGCTGAAGGAAAATTATATATATAGAGGTATATTATGAAAGAATTATCAATAAAACAAATAATCTCCATCTCTCTTGAAACGGGTAAAGTAATGCTTCAAAATGGAGCAGAAACCTATAGAGTTGAGGATACAATAGAAAAGATGATCTCATCAAAGCATGATAGGGAAGTTGATGTTTTTGTAATATCAACAGGTATCATTATAAGTACGGAGATCAATGATGAGCCTTATACAATTGTGGAAAGGATTCCATCTTCAAGTATAGATCTTGAAACAATATCTAGGGCTAATTCATTTTCACGTCTTTTTACCCATGAGGATATGAGTATGGAAGATGCGACACTGATTCTTGATGGAATTAAGAATCCTCCCAAATTTCCACCACTAGTTCGTTATGCTTTTAGTGGTATGGCAGGTGGTTTCTTTGTCCTACTATTCCAAGGTAATTTTCAGGAATTTTTGATGGCTTATGTGGCTTCAGTATTTACAGTTATGCTTTTTGATAAGCTTACAAAATTATCATTGAACTTTTTTATCAAAAATATCTTCGGAGGTTTTACTGCAGCCACTTTGGGATTATTATTAGTATTGATATTTGGCTTCTTTGGAATAGACAGCGATTACAACAAGATAATCGTTGGGCCATTAATGACCCTTGTACCTGGAGTATCTCTTACAAATGGTATTAGGGATTTGATATCTGGAGAATTAATAGCGGGTAACGCAAAAATAATGGAGGCACTATTTATTGCCATAGGGTTGGCTTTTGGTGTGGGTATGGCATTGCAGATTGCCATCAATATATTATAGGAGATAAGTCATATGAATATTTTAACTCAAGGATTTTATTCCCTGCTTTGTGTAGTAGGATTTTCAGTAATATTTAATCTACCCAAACGTTTAATCCCATTGGCTAGTATCAATGGAATGATTGGATGGATAATTTATATTATTCTTCAACAACTGGGGACTAGTTTTATTATTCCCGCCCTTATTGGATCAATATTTGTGGGATTAGTAGGGGAAGTATCAGCCATATTAAAAAAACAGCCAGCAACACTATTTATAATTCCTGGTATAATTCCCTTCGTACCTGGTTATGGTATTTACTATACTATGTTTTACATTATTAACAATGACTTCATTCAAGCGGCCATCTCAGGTGCTGAATCTATTTTCATTGCGATCTCAATAGCTTGTGGAGTAGTTATTGCCACATCTATCGTAAGATTCTTTAGACCTCATATTGAGAGGATATTAATCAAACCTTAACTCTAACTTCTTCAGTGCTAGCTCAGTTATTATTGCCAGAAGTGTTACTGGTATCGCACCTTGTAATATCAATATCATATCAAAGGTTCTAACTCCATTTACCAATGGCACACCCAAACCTCCTGCTCCAACTGCAGCTGCTAATGTGGCAGCGCTTATGTTAATAATAGTGGCTGTTCTAATTCCACCTAATATAACTTTGGTAGCAAGGGGGATTTTTATTTTTTTGTATATCATATAGTTATTCATCCCCATTCCTTTAGCTGCTTCAACTACATCTACTGATACTTGTTCTATGCCTATAACCGTATTGTAAATTATTGGCATGAATGCATATAAAACCAAGGCTATCAGTGCACCCCTTAGTCCATATCCTAAGACGGGGACCATCAGTGCAAGCAAAGCCGGTGATGGGAAGGCTTGTCCTATATTAACCAACTTTAAGAAAATATCCTTATACTCCTCACCCTTTTCTGTAGTGATAAATATACCCAATGATACTCCAACAATAATTGCTATAAAGCTGGATATTATTACCATTTGAAGATGTTGAAAAAAATAAATGTATAAGGGAGTTCTAGATATAGTATTTGTTTTTCTACTTAGTAATAAAGTAAGTAATTCCTCAAATCCCTCAGAATAAAATACTATATAAAGAAGAATTATTGAAATTACAAGCATAACTATACTACTCTTATTTCGTGTAATCACTCTTATCACTCCTTAGGGCAATGATTATCTCATTTATTGTCAGAAACCCCTCACTAAATACTAATCTTTCAGTCCCTTGAGACAACAACTGCGATAGGGCCTCTCTTAAGTTTAAGTCTCCTACACCTTCATATTCTAGATTTTTCTCAAGCACAAGATAATCTATAGCTTTCTCTCTTGAAAGTAGATTTAGTACTCCCTCACCTTTAAAAAACTTCCTAACAAAATCATTCTCTGGTTTTAAAACTATTTCTTCAGGACTTCCTATTTGAATTATCTTACCATGGTCCATAATGCATATCCTATCAGCTATTAAAAGTGCTTCATCCACATCATGGGTTACAAATAGAACCGTTTTGTTCAACGACTTCTGTATTTGTCTAAACTCCCTTTGCAGTCTAAGTCTGTTTATAGGATCCACTGCTCCAAAGGGCTCATCCATCAATACTATATCCGGGTCTGATGCAAGAGCTCTTGCCACTCCAACTCTTTGAGCTTCACCACCGGATAGTTGGGAAGGCTTCTTATCTTTATACTTTTCAGGAGATAGTCCAACCAGTCTTAGCATTTCATCAATCTTATTTTCTATAATTTCCTTTTCCCAATTCAACAGATTAGGTACGGTTCCAATATTCCTAGCAACACTCATATGTGGAAATAAACCTATGCTTTGTATAACATACCCTATGCTTTTTCTTAAATCTACATCATCAATATCATCTATGTTCCTACCTCTGACTTTGATAGTACCCTTAGTAAGTGGTACCATCTTGTTGATGAGCCTCAGGGTGGTTGATTTTCCACAACCTGAGGGTCCTAGAATGACCATCAGCTCACCTTTCTTAATATTCATGCTGATGGAGTCTACTGCTGTGAAATCATCATATTTTTTAGTTACATCCTTTAAACTAATCATAAATGCCACTCCTTATTGCTTCTCCTGATATTCTTAGTAAATAATCTATCGCGATGGTTAGAATTACAATGGGTATAACCCCAAGTAAAATCAAATCAGGGGATGCTTCTGCTAGACCTAAAAATACAAAGGTTCCTAATCCTCCCCCGCCTACTAATCCAGCAAGTACTGCTCCTCCTATGGTTTGAGTGAAGGCAATTCTAATTCCAGTGAAGATCACGGGAAATGCCAGTGGAAATTCTATCTTAAACAGTATTTCCAAAGGTTTCATTCCCATTCCTTTTGCAGCCTCAATTATACCCTTATCAACAGAACTAAATCCAGATAGAGTATTTCTTCCAATAGGTAGTAAAGTATAGAGAGTAAGGGCAATATAAGCTGGTGCCCATCCAATTCCACTTATTCCAAGATTGCTTAATACTCCAATTCTCCCTAGCCTGGATAATGGTACCAAGAGTATCCCAAATAAAGATAGACTTGGTATTGTCTCAATAATGCTCAAGGGAATCATAACTTTGTCTTCAGCTTTTTTATACCTATAGGCTATGAAACCTAAGGGAATAGCAATAATCATTCCAGATAAAACTGAAAAAACTGTTAAAGTACCATGAACTATTAGGTTATTATAAAACTGATTCTTTTTTGTCAAAAATTCTTTCATAAGAGAAAGGTCATCAAACAAGCCAATAGTGCTTGTATAATAAAAAACCCATAGAGGAAGTAGAATGAATAAGGCATTAATAGCTAGTGATTGAGATGTTTTCTTACTGCTAATAAATATGGTCAAGTATACCCATAATAATTGAAAATAGAACCCTTGAGATAAACTGATTCTAGGGGATGTTCCCATCAACAACCTTTCTGCTTTAATTGGAATTAATAATACAATAGATATCAGTAATAATATTGATATAAGAATCTGATATGAGTATCTTCTTTTATTTCCATAAAAAGATAGGGCTATAATGATAGCCCATAAAAATAATATTCCTAATGAAAAAAATGAAAATAATTCAATGCTACTCACCAATTCTCCCATTGAAATTCTATTTGGCTTTATTCTAACAATAGGTGAAATGATAAAAGTCAACATTGATAATATCCCAATAATAAGCGTTTGTTTATCCTTTAATCTAGTCACTAGAATCACCTTATTACTTAATTATTCCATTATCTTTTAAGTGTTGTTCTGCAACATCCCTTGGTGATAGTCCATCTACTATAACTTTTTTATTCATCTCCTGGAGGTTTACAAGATTTAAAGTTGAAAATACATCTTCTATTATTGTCTTTATTTCTGGGTACTTTTCTAATACTTCCCCTCTTACAATTGCTGATGGCTCATATACTGGAGGGATTGATAATGGATCTTCAATAACAACAAGATCAAGATCTGCCAATGCTCCATCTGTTCCATAAGCTAAGGCAACGTTTATCCCATCGGTTTCATTGGCTAATGCACTTAAGGTTTCCGCAGTATTACCATGGGGAAGAATTACCAGTTGGCTAGAATTTAAATCAAATCCATATGCTTCTTCCATTCCTAAAAGGCCTGAATATTTTTCAGCAAATAGTTGACTGGTTATGAATTTAACATATCCTCCACCATTAACATAATTGGCGAAATCATACATATCTGTTATGTTATTCTCCTCTGCAAATGTCTTTTTAATAGCCATAAATTCTGTATTGTTAGCATTTGCTGGCCTTAACCAATAAAGATTATTTTTCTCCTTATCATAAGAAGCTATTGATTCATATCCCTTGATAGCATCTCTCCATATATCTTCAGGAAATCCCTCAGAGTAGAATTGACCATTACCAGTGTAATCTATTCCAATGTGCAATTCTCCTTCCAGTAGAGCGTTCCTATGAACATCTGGGGTGCCAAATTGAATCTTATCAGTTATTTCATAGCCTTTCTCTTCCAAAGTTAAAAGTAGTATATTCCCTAAAATACCTCCCTCAGTATCAACAAATGTTCCAAGTATAATAGGATCATTTGGATTATTGCTATCCCCACTCTTGTTATCTGTGCAACTAGTCAATAATGCTAAAATCAAAATGCTTAAAACTATATACGTAAACTTTTTACTCACTTTTATCTCCTCCTTCTACTTCTATAAATTGATACCCTAAATCAAAACAGTAAATCCTACTTAAATATACAAAAGAATCTCCTATAGAAGGAGATTCCTTATCAATAATATTAATAAAGTACTAACTTAATTTTGTACTTGAAATATGGAACTAGCTCTTTATTATCAACTTCAAATACCTGGTAAGGCCTTGAAATGAACCAGTTACTATTCTATATATGTTCCTTAGTCCATACTTTCTAATCATTTCAGTATTTTTATTTACAGCAAAATTAACATAAAAATAAGTTAACAATAACTGATAATAATACATCCTAAGACTCATCTTTGAAGGTTTAATAACTAATTGACCAAAACTCCACTTCTCAAAGTCATCAACTTGAAAAAGAAGTCTCTCCTTATACTCTTTATAAATAGAGAGTCCAGGAAAAGGGGTAAGTGGATTAATAGTTGAAATTTCAGGCTCCAGATTCTTTATATATCTTCTAAATAACTTAAAATCTTTCTTGTCCCAATCGGGATGTGACATAAAGGATGCCCATACATCAATTTTTAATGACTTTAGAATCCTTGAAGCCTGTATGTTATCCATAACAGTAGCACTTTTGTTATACCCCTGGAGTTCATCATCACTAAATGTTTCATACCCAATAAGTATTGCCTTAAGACCTATAGCTTTAAGTTGTATAAGCAGATCTTCATTTTCAAGCACACCAGAAACTGAACCATAAATAATATAATTCTTCTTAATCCTCAATTCCCTTATTATATCTAAAAATCTAATAACCTTTTCCCTACTACCTAAAAAATCATTATCTATAAACATAATGGTCTGTTCCTTTATGTTTTTAAGATCCATTTTAGTTAACTCTTCATCTATGAGTACTTCTACATGACCTTCAATTCTCCACCTTAGACAAAAATTACATGCTTTTTCGCATCCTAACCCAAACTCCATTATGGCTGCAGGTTTGTACCCAAAGTATGAATAATGTTCTCTATATTTATCAGTTGATGTGCGGTCTGGTAGTATATATTGGTTTTTTTCTCTGGTAAACTTCTCCTTGAAGTCATTCTTTCTTTGATACACTCCTGGTATATCATCATCATTGTTGATAAAGGAAATCAAATTGTTCTTGTTGGTGTAGTTAAACACTCCATCTACATACTCACTAAAGAAGCTCTCTGGGGATAGATAAGCTTGGGTACCACCAACAAATGTTTTTATGCTTTCATTAAACAATTTAACTTCTTTACATAACTGGATAACCTTTGACACATCAATGCAAAGACTTGTTATTCCAACAAAATCTGGCTTGTATTCTCTAATCTTTGATCCTATTGTCTGTTTTTCAACCATCATATCAAATATTTCTACTTGATATTTCTCCTTGTACACACCATAAATCATCTCCAAACCCAAAGGTTCAGAAAACATGAAGTCACTGAGTGTTATTGCCTGCTTTATTCTTGGTGATCTAACTAATAGTATTTTCATCTAATGTCTCCTAAAAGATATTTGGAGTTATACCCTCTTTTATCTGTTTTCTGTAATACAGATTCACCACAATATTAAACAAATATCTAAAGGGAGTTCTTATAAATTCTTTTCTTAGTATATTTCTTTTGACTATGGATCTTATGGTAAATAGTGATTTGTATAGGTCCCAATATGCTATTGTAAGCTCTTGGTCAGTCATGTTATTTGGCTTATATACCGCCCTTGTACCATCATAGGAATATATGTCATGGTTTATTAATCTTCCTGATTCCTTTATCTCATCAAAGAATTTCGTTCCTGGAAACGGAGTTAGAATATAAAACCTTGGTACAGAAATCCTGTTATCTTCAATGAATCTCTTAGTTTCTCTTATGGACTCCAAGGTATCACCTTCTCCCCCAACTACCATTTCAGTGGAAACATCTATTCCATGATCTCTGATATTTTGGATTAATTCATTGTATTCCCGTGGATTTGCCCACCCCTTATCCATTTTTATTAGACTATCTCGAGAGAGACTTTCCAGTCCAAAACTAAGGGTTCTGCAGCCGCTATCATATAGTTTCTTAAGCATCTCATCTTCTTTTCCAATCCTAATATCACATTGACTCATCCATGTGATTCTTTGTTTTCCTATTTCATCCAGTAGTTTTGATAGGTATTCCTTATCTGAAAAAATATTATCATCAAGTAATAATATCTTCTTATACCCTAAGGATTTAATCTGTTTTATGTCTCTTATTACCTCATTTACTTCCTTTCTTATATATCTTCCCTTATAAAGACATGAAACAGAACAGAAACTACAAACATTGGGACATCCTCTCCCAGCCTGAACAGGAAGAAAATCACCAATTTTTTTGTCTTTAAGAAGATCAAATCTTGGCAGAGGAGTACTATAAGTATCTCCTTTAAATGGTCTTTCATATATTTCCTTTAAGGAATTACTACTAAAGTCATCTAACAATTCCTCCCAGATTAGTTCAGCATCCCCTATTAGGAGTGAATCGCAATACTTGATTGCTTCAGCAGGCATAATGCTCGCCATATATCCCCCCAGGATAACTGTTTTACCCCTTCTTCTGAATTCTTTGGCTATATCTATGGATCTTATCACCCCATGACCCATGGTACTAATCCCAATAAGATCAGCATCTGTATCAAAGGGTATATCCTCAATAACCTCATATATTAGCTCCACATTCCACCCTTTGGGAGTAAGAGCCGCAAGAAGAGGTAGTGATAAGCCCACAAAATATAACTTTTTCTTTTTTATCACACCACCGCCCTTTTCATAAGGGCTGGGTTGAATCAGTAGTATTTTTTTCATATCAACCTCTTAATATCTTCATAATATATTGAAGGCTTACTCTTTGACTTCCCTTTAGCATTTTTATATTCTCTCTTAACCCATATTTTCTAACTAACCTTATTACATGTTTAGGCCTAATTATAATTCTGTAATAGCTCTTTAGAATCTGATAATAATATTCCCTATTGCTCATATTATAAGGTCTTAAGATTACATGGGCCATATCAAATAGATGATAATCTTCTAAGCTTACAAGCAGGTCCTCTTTGTAATCACTAAATATCTCAGTACCAGGTAATGGTGTAAGTGGCTGCAGGTTTACAAATGTTACATCCAAGCCCCTTAACCACTTCACTAAATTTCTGAAATCATCCTTTGTAAAATCCATAGGTAGAATCAATGTTGCATATAACTCAATATCCAAGTTCTTTAATATCATTATGCATTTTTCATTTATTTGTAAATCCGTTTTTTTATTGTAATTTAGTAGGTCTTTTTCCCTTATTGATTCAATTCCTACGATTACAGCTCTTAATCCTACTTCCTTTAACTTTATTATAATGTCTTCGTTTTCAGCAATAAAATCTGCTCTACCATAAACAAGAAAGTTCTTGTCAATCTTTCTTTCCTTAAGTAGTGAAGTAAATTCAAGTAATTTTTCCCTTCCAAATAAGAAGTCATCATCAACGATATATATTTCTTTCTCATCAATACTGGAGAGCTCATCTACAACATCAACCATGTTCCTTGAGTGGTATTTGCCTTTAGTTATTTCCTTGCAAAAGCAAAAACTGCAGTTATATGGACAACCATATGATGTCTTTATCAATGCACAGGGATTATGAAACATGTAGTAGTACTTATGTCTGTATCTGCTCACAGACTCTCTATCTGGCTGAATCAGATTGAAGTTAAATTCATTCTCTTCAATAACTCTTATTCCTTCTTGAATTTCTTGGATATCCTTCTTATCTATAATCCCTTGTAGCGTTTCATTAAACCCATCAACTGCATTTTTTGTGTATATAAAGTCAATATAATCACACTTAAAGTCCCCACCCACAACTTCTGCATGAACTCCTCCAACCCCCGTTAAAACATCTTTTAGAGTCTCTTTTGCTAATTTACACATTTTCTTTATGGTGTTCACGTGGGTAATGTATCCTGTGAATGCTATGAAATCAGGTTCTTCAAATTTTAATATATCTATATAATCATTCTTCTCCACTATGAAGTCGTAGATAACTGCTTTTACATTCTTCTTAATGTTCAATGGAATATTAGATACCAGATACTCTAATTCCAAAGGTTCACAGATCATCACATGTTGAAGTCCAATGGTTGATTTTTCAGGTTTTGGTCTTATTAACAATACCTTCATAGCTACACCTTCCTTAAGGTATACAGAGCAATTGTGGGCATAAAAAATCTTTCCTTTATTGTTTCATACTCATCAATTAGAAATATACCTTCAATAAGTCTTCTAAACTCCAAGTCACTGGGATACTTAGCTGGACCAGTAGTTACTTTTACAAACAGAAGAATGAGTCTATCAACAAGACTTTCACCACTGGCAAAAGCAATATAGGTTTTGCCGTTGTCATCTAATATTTGGCTGATTTTCTCTAATGTTCTCCTCTTATTCTTGTAGTAAGGCAAAGAGTGAGAGCAGGTTATTATATCAAACTTATCATTTACTTGATCTAAATCATCCACATCCATATGATAATGCTTAGCATTTAAGTTTGCTTTCTTTGATTGTCTTATCATTTCTTTTGAGAAATCCAAACCAGATAAGCTTAAGTTCTCCAAATCATCCAATTCTGATAGAAGTTGCCCCGTTCCACAACCTATATCCAAAAGCTTCTTGGATTTGTAATCTTGAGTATTTATCAATGCCTTAATTCTATCCCTGGTTGGTTTTAGAGAATACTTCTGAACCCATAAATTCTTGTACCTCTTTGCCCAGAAATCCCATAATCTACCCTTAAATACTGAATCCTTTAACATTTTTCGTATTCTCCTTGATTTTAGTAATCTCAGGTGGCTTAAGTAAAAAAGAAAATAAAACAACACTTTTGGTAATTTTGATGGAATAACTAAATGTAAAAAATCAAACTTAACTGGATCATTTGTAATCAATTTATCCTTATTCTCTTCATATGCATTGGTTCCTTTTATGGGGGTCATTATAGATAAAGTGTACACTTCTAAAGCTACATCTCTTATGAACTTATTCAATAGATAAAAATCCTTGATTGAATAATCAGGATCTACTATGAACAAGGCTGTCAACTGAATATTATGTTCCTTGAGCAGTTTAACAACTTCCTTATATATACTTGAATCAATGGACTTGTTATACTCTTTAAGTGTCTTCTTATTTGTTGATTCAAATCCTATTATTACTTCATCCAAACCACAGTTCTTTAGTTCATTTAAAAGATCCCTATTTTCCATAATAAAATCCGCTCTAAGATAAGCAATTATACTCCCATCAAACTTAAAACAATTAGATGCTTCTATAAAATCAATAGCATCTCCCCTTGAGATAAGTAGGCTATCATCAACAATCCAATGATATGTTGAATCAATATTTATTATTTCTTTAAACATATCATGATAATTTCCTTTTATATGAAAACTTGAATTTAACAATCTACAAAAACAGAATTTACAAGAATAGGGGCATCCATGGCTACCCTTTATCAAAGAGATATTCTTCTTATCCAGATATCTTGTTTTATGAATACTGTCATTGAATATTCTTCTATCAGGAAGAATACTCTCCTTTTCCCTTAGTATATCTTCACTGCCTATAACCCAAGAGTTTCTATTACCATCGAAAGAATCCACACCTTTGGTTTTATCTCCATATAAAAACCCCCTAAAAGTCTCCAGACTTTGGGAGAAGAAAACAAAATCAACTCCTTCAACTCTAAAAACTTCCCTGTTTACTTGTGCATGAACACCTGAAACAAGAGTTTTAACATTAATATTGGTTTTTTTGTATTCCCTTGCCTTTTCTATGATTAAATTTTCAGATACATTATAACCGTTTAAAATTACCATATCAGGAACAATCCCACTGGGAGGAGCAAAGTCAAATAAGGGATCTATGATATAATTATCTATCCCCTCCTGATTTAACAATTCTCTTATATATAATAATTCTAATGGTTCAGTTATAATTGGATTAACAATTGTAAAATTACTCCTAACCCTTACCTTCTCAATGAAAACTATCATATTATCTCCTTGAAAACCCTGTGGTTTGTATTGTATCCTCTGTATGAAAAATATGGCAGTAGCTTTATCACAACCCTTCTTATTATTGGGTTGTTATGATGTATGTATATATATTTATGTACCTCTTGACATCCTATCTTTATTTTGGTTTCTTCCGAAGTTTGACCAAAATTTATAACTGATACTCTTCTACTTATCCCTTCCCTGATAATAAATAGTAGCATATTATAATAAAGATCATACTTCTTTATATCTTCATTCTTGAATCCACAGAAGATAAAGTATAAAAACCCATCTTTCTCCTTAAGTAGAACGAATGCCATAGGCTCATTGTATGAATTTTTAAACTGAAAAATCTCACCATCAAACTCCTTAAAAAAATCCATGCTTTGTAATTCAAGCTTGTACCTTGATCTTAAGAAGACTTCCTTATATAAGTCATAATCCTTAATTGAAAAATCATCATTGTCTATTTTCTCTATTGTTAATAACTCTAATTTTTTCAGAGCTTCATGTACCCTTCTTCTATAACCACTTCTTAAAGTGTCCATGTACTGTTCAAAGGAATCATACTTGTTCCTAAATACAAATGTAGATAGTGTCTTTGCTCCTTTAACTATCTCCTTGTCCATATTCAATACAATACTAAATCCATTAATCCTTTTTAGTACCCTGAATAGGAAGTCCTTATCTCCAATAAAGCCCTGCTTATCCATTGATATGGGATATCCAATTATAGTTACAGGTAACTTTAGTTTAATACTTCCTAAAAAGCTGAATATATCTATCTTCAATCTATAGGAGATGGCAAGTGAACTTCCATCCCTATAGTATTTCTGTCCAGATGGATTTAATTTTTCAAGTAGTAAGAGCAAATCCTTTGTATCATTATCAATAAAGCCATCATCAACTTCCAACATACTCTGATATAAGATCATCTTTAAAGCTCCTTTTCATACGCGACAAATCTCTTTGAAACACCATCTGCCCACTTAATTCCAAAATTACCAGATTCAAAATTTTCCTCCAGTACCCAGCCTGACTCAAAACTCTTGTACTTGCCCTTGGTTAATTTAAAACAATGGAGAAATAATGCCAATATCGCTCCCTTTTTCTGTTCTTTTTCAATTACTCCCATTTCAACTATTTTAAACCTTGTCATCCTATTTTTATAAATCTTACTTTTTATTAAAGTGGATAATCCAATGGTATCCCTATCATCCATGACCTGGTGGTAGTCAGGATACCACAACATGAATCCTACAGGTTCATTGTCCTTTTCCACAAATAGTAAGTTCTCAGGCTTAAGTAGTAGCTTGAAATCATTGAATAATTCTAGATCCTCCTCTTCCACCCTCCTATAGTAAAACGGATGGTCCTTAAAGGCATCATTATTTATCTGTGTATAAATTCTTGCTTCCTCTTTCATATTTCTAAAGTCTGCACTTCTAACACTATATCTATTTTCTATTCTTTCCTTCATTTTATCACTGACAAGACTAAAATTCTCTTCCATATTCTTGTAAAATGTTATCATGGGGATACTATTAAAATTATTCTCTAGGAAATACTTATGTATATGTACATCATTATGGGCAGTGCCAAAGGTTTGCATCTTATCATAATCATCACTTAGGAATCCAAGACCATAGTTTACATGGATATTTAGTGATGCACAGATTTTTTTGCATCCCAACTCCCCTGCAACCTCTTCAGCCTTATTATATATAATGACAAATGCTCTTTCATTGTAGGATAGGGATTCAAAGAAACTGATTTGTAGATATTCTGGCATTCTATTTGCCATTGCTAGAACCCCGCACATAACAACTTTTCCTTCTTCTTTTACCACAAGAGGAATGGTCACTATGGATTTATTCATAACAGAAGTGCCATATAGGATTCCCTTTAGTAATCCTGAGAAAGAATCTCTTCTAAGGGGATTATCCTTATATTGGCTTTTATAGAAATCCAGAAGCTCTTTTTTTTCATTTTTTGTTTTCACAATAACTAATTCCATTCTTTACCTTCCTATTTATGCCTTGCTTTATTATACCATAGCCAAGTAAATCAGAACATTCATTGCTATGTCCTATATTATTAATTAATCTAAGATCAATGTCTGTTTGTTTCTTTTAATAGATGTTTTTAAAGTGTATAATAAAATAAAAATGGGAGGTGCTTTAAGTGGATATAAAGATTATTTTTGAAGATGAAAATATTATAGTAGTAGAAAAACCACCGAAAGTCCCTTCTCAAAAGGATCCTAGTGGTGATGCTGATCTTATGAGCTTATTAAATCGTGAATACCTTGGCCTTATCCATAGACTAGATAGACCCGTGGGTGGCGTAATGGTGTTTTCAAAGAACAAGGAAGCTACAACTTTTCTTTCCAAGGGGATATCAAATGATGGTTTTCACAAACAATACTTAGTAGTGGTATGCGGTGTGCCCCAGGAAAAGAATGGACAGTTTAAAGACTATTTAACAAAAAATGGAAGCACAAATGTAAGTTCTGTTACCAGTAAGGATACAAAGGGATCTAAGGAAGCCATCTTAACCTACAGTCTCCTTGAAACCATGGAGACGGAAGAATTGGGTACACTTAGCTTATTGCTTGTAACCTTACAAACTGGAAGACATCATCAGATCAGGGTACAATTGTCTCATCATGGGCTCCCCATTTGGGGTGATACTAAATATAATGTGCTTTTTTCTAATACAAAACAATGGACTCAGATTGCACTTTGGGCACACATTCTTAAATTCAGGAATCTCAAGGGCAAAAAGGTATCTTATACTTCTTATCCATATGATGAATACCCATGGAACTTATTTAATTTAGGAGGTAAACTGTGACTAACTATACTAACGATATTAGTTTTTTCCATTCCAGTGACAAAATTATTCCAATTAAAAGAGGTTGGTCCTTTGATTCAAAATACCTGGTAATTAAAGCTGATAATAGTAGATTTCTATTGAGAATTTCATCTATGGATAATTATAATGCTAAAAAGAAAGAATTCAGCTATCTTTCCAAACTTAAGAATCTAGGACTTAATATATCCTTGCCAATTGAAATGGGAATTTGTAATGATGGTAAAAGTACCTACACTATCTTCACTTGGATAGAAGGTGAAGATGCCCATGTCCTGATACCAAAGCTATCAAGAGAGAGCCAGTATAGACTGGGCTATGATGCAGGTGAAATTCTTAGGGGTATTCAGTCAATAGATATTCATGAAGATCTTGAATCCTGGGAAGCTAGGTATACCAGAAAAATCCATAAGAAGATTGATGATTATTATAAATGTGAGTTAAAATTACCAGGTGGCGAAATCCCAATTCAGTACTTAAGGGATAATTTATCCTTACTTAAAGATAGACCGAATTCATTCTTACACGGTGATTTTCATATTGGAAACATGGTCTTTGATGGAGAAAATATTGGAGTAATTGACTTTAATAGATATGATTTTGGAGATCCCTTTGAAGATCTCAATAGAATGTTTTTTTCAGCAGATGTTAGTGATTACTTCTCAACCGGATTAATAAATGGTTACTTTCAATCAAGAATACCTGATGATTTCTTTCCACTATTAGCCCTTTATACAGCTTTAAACCAGATTTCATCACTACCATGGTCTATGCAGTTTGGCCAGGAAGAAATAGACAATAGCTATAGAATGTCTTCTAAAATACTACTATGGTATGAAAATTACTCAAGATTAATACCCTCATGGTATAGGGAGGACATAAAATGAAAAAGGAGTATAAGACCAAGAGATTATTGATGAAGATATTGGATGAGAATCATGGTGAAAAAGTATTGGAATATTTCTACACCAACAAAGAGTTCCTAAGGGAATGGGAAACTGTAAGAGATGAAAAGTTCTATACTTTATCTTTTCAAAAACAGTTGCTAAAGGATGACTATAAAAAATTCCTAGATGGTGAAAGAATTAGATTCTGGTTGTTTTTAAAAGATGACCCAGACAAAGTTATAGGAACAATATCCTTGGATAATATAATTAGAGGTCCCTTTCTATCCTGTTTTATGGGATATAGACTTCATAAAGACTACTTGAACAAGGGCTATATGACGGAAGCTGTTAAAATGATGGTTAAAATTGCCTTTAATGAGTATTCACTCCATAGAATTGAAGCTAATATTATGCCTAGAAATCTACCTTCTATAAAAGTGGTTGAGAAGGTAGGATTTATTAATGAAGGTTTATCAAGGAAATACCTTAAAATTAATGGTGTGTGGGAAGATCATATTCATATGGTAATTCTTAATGAAGAAGAGGTGGACTAGTCCACCTCTAATATATTGAAAATCTTTTGTTGTTTAAATCTAATCTAGCAACAGCACCATAAGGAATTATATGCATTGGTTGATTATGCCCAAAACTCAAATTATACATCACTGGCAAAGTTTCAAGCTTGTATTCTTTCAATACCTTTCTAATTACATCCTTGTATTCCTCATAATACTTGTTCTGATATGGTTTCCCAAATAATATCCCATTTAATCTTTGTAGTATTTTCTGAGCACCATAATTTCGTAGAGAATATAGTAAATTATCCGGAGACATTGTTTCTTCAGATGTTTCCAAGAATAATATTGCTCCATCAAATTCGTTTATATCTGGCCATATTTCAGTTCCCTTTGCCATCTCCAAGACATCAACACACCCACCTAACAGGTGTCCTTCCACGATCCCTTCACCTTGCAACACTTCATACCCAGTATTTTTCTGCATAAGCTTAGTAAAATTCCTATTTTCATAAAGCCATTCTATTCTTTCTCCAGACCAAAACTCTGCTGGTTTTATAAAACCCAATGAATCACCTTCAAAAAAAATCTGACTTATATATTCTAATGTGTAGGGGAAAATCTCAATATTTTCTCCAAACTCACCAAGGATACTTGGCCCATAATAACTTCTTACCCCAGCCTTATACATTATAAGATGGGTTATTGTTGTATCAGAATAGCCAATGAATATCTTCGGGTTATTTCTAATTACTTCATAATCAATATATGGTAGTAGCCTAATACTATCATCCCCGCCTATACAGGAGATTATTGCTTTGATTTCAGGATCCTTGAAAGCATTCATAAGATCTTTGGCTCTCTTCTCAGGATGATTATACACATATTCCGATCCTTTAAGTGTACTATCCATCTCCACTACATTTAGACCCATTTCCTCCAGTCTTTTCTTTCCTGTCTTATACCTGTAAAGGAGTTTTTCATCTCCAGCTCCACCCCAGGATAGACTAACTGTTGCAACCGTATCCCCAATTTTTAGTCGATCTGGTATTATCAGTTTCTTCAATGAAATACCACCTCCAATACTTAATCTATTATCAGCATATCATTATCATCAAACTTCCAACTATCACTAAAAGCTACTTCCCAGTAAAATCCATCCGGATCACTGAAATATCCTGAATATCCTCCCCAGAATACTATTTGAGGATGCTTGACAATTTTTCCTCCAGCTAATTCAGCTCTTTCAATGATACTATCCACTTCTTCCTTGCTTTTAGCATTATATGCAAGAGTAATTCCTGAAAATCCACTACCTTTTGGTGGATTGTCCTTATCTATATCCTCTGCCAGTAGTTGCAATGGATATAATTCAAGCTTGGAACCTTGGTTGTTGAAGAAAACTATTTCAGGATTATCTTTATCCTCAGTTGTCTGAAACCCTAGACCATCCCTGTAGAATTTAATAGATCGTTCCATATTACTAACTCCAAGACATATAAGATTTATTCTATTCATTATGTGCCCCCTATATATCCAATATAAGATCTTCTAACTTTCTCTTTGGTACATGGTGAACTCCATCTGCATCTCTATAGTACTTTATGCCCTTATCATTATCTAGTTCCTCCAAAATAACAACTTCCTTTGGCTTCCCAAGGGCGATTACCATAACTATCTCCAAGTTCTCTGGTATCTGAAGTTCATTCCTTAAACCCACCTTATCTATTGCTCCAAACTGACATCCTCCATATCCTCTTTCAGTAGCTCCCAATAGTATGCTTTGAGCAGCAATTCCATGATCCCAGAAAATATTCTTACTTATGTTATTATCAGATAGCATCACTATGTATCCGCTGGGTTTTTCTCCTTCTTCAGGACCATCCCAGTCTTTTAGGTACCCTGCCCATTTTATATTACTAAATATCTTTTGGTTTTTCTCATCATCAGTTGAAATTATGTACTTAAGAGGTTGTAGATTTGCCCCTGATGAAGATAATCTTGCCAAATCAATCAACTCAAGCATCTCTGCATGAGTAATTAAAACATCTTGATAAAACCTTCTGTAAGTTCTGTTTTTTAAGATAAGGTCTTTTATCATAGCTAATACCTCCTACTTTGATTTCTTTACCATGTGGTATCTCATAATAACTGGGGACACTCCAACAGAAAAAATTACCCACAGTATATAGAATATAATACTATTAAACGTGGAACTAAAGTAGCTATTAATATCCTTTGTAAAGAATGCTGGAACCACCAAAAGTAGTGAAGTTAGGATTATTGTGAAGGTTATTGGACTATGATTAGTTCTGCAACGAGAACATTTTAATGGTTTATACCCTTTCCATACGGAATTAAGAATTTCTTTATACTTAAATTTATTATTACACTTTTCACATTTTTGCATTTTTATCCCTCCGACCACCAATCTCTACTATTTTTTGCTATAGGCTTTAAGAATTAAAAATAGTAATGTCATTAATACTACAGAAATAAAAATAACTGTTGCATAAAGACTAAGATTACTTCCATTTATTTGATTATATATTATATACAAGAAAAATCCAATAAGCTCAACCTTCAAAGCAATAATCATACTTTTCAGGTTATGATACACCTTCTTTTCATCATGCCTATTTGTTAATGGGACACTCCATATTTTAGGATTACTCTGCAGCAATGTTAACCCAACATACATTAGCATTCCCATAATTGGAGTGATTAGAACTTCAATTTTACTGCCGTATCTGGTTATTTCACCTTGTGAGTTAAAGTGCCCAGGAATTCTATCAGGTAATGAGCCATAGGTTATTATAAGATAAACAGTGATAATAATTATAATAATTACTCCCATAAGCTCAAGTAATTTCTGGAAAGGTGTTGATTCAGTCTTCAATTTGGTTTCCTCCCACAAGATAATCCATTACTTTCCCATCTGCTCTAATTACTCTATTTTTCTCAATATACAAGGGAAAATCCTCTCCCCTTATCTCAGATATACTTCCCTTACTTTCAACGAAAGTTATTCTATTAATCAGGTGTATTAACGATATACTTTTTACGTTCTTTATGGATGTTGTTATTTTGCCATCAACAATTGCCTGTATCAAAAATTTCATGTGAACTTCTTCAACATCAACAGGAATAGTTCGGGCCTTATATTTATTGCACCTCTTGCAACAGGTGACTAGATTGAAGTAATCATCAGTTCCTCCCATTGACTTTGGCAGATAGTGATCAAGGGTTATTTGTTTTAACTTTAAATTCTTGTGGCAGTAATAGCATTTTTGCATATCTCTAAAGAATATATATCTTTTATCAATAGACCTTCTCTTCATAAAATCATCTACTTTTATAATAATTTACTCGTAATCATAATATCATACGTATAATTCATCTTACACTATGTGTAATACCCATTTACTAGAATAATTATGGAAACGTAGGTTCTAAACTTAGGAGAACCTATGTGTCTATCCACCTGCTAATGGCGATATAAAACTGAATACATCTTCATCTTTAAGAACTGTATCAAGGGGTTCTTTCTTATAGTTCAAAGTATATAAACCCATATTATAGAGTAACTTTGGTATCTTTAAGATTTTTAACAACTCACCAATAGTACTATTCTCTTCTAGGTGGGCATAACCATCTTCATCCAATTCATTCAGATCAATCATTGGTCCCGGAAAAACTTTTACTCTTATCATAACAGACTCCTATATATCCAATAGTTCATTAATCATCAATTCGTTTATAGTAACATCTAGTGGGTTACCTGTCTCCTTATCCCAACCGAAAGCTTCCCAATGAACCTTCATCATGTCATGAATCTTAATTGTCTTACCCTTTAAAGGTCCTTCTTTCAAAGGTGGATTCCCAGATATTCTATTATGCATTTTAAAGCTAATTGGATCTATTCCTTCTCTTATATTAAACATTTGTCTTAATGTTTGCATTCTCTTACCTATTGCCATATACTGATCTGGTGATAAATTCCAGCCTGTTGCAGCATTTAAATAATCAAACAGTCTCCAGTTGCTTAGTCCTGAGATCATTGCAAATAAGCATCCACCAGATCCATCAACTATTTGCTTTATACAGCTATTTGCAACAGACTTCAGGGCAACTTCATCTGATGCTATATAACTCTCCTCTTTTGGTGTTCTTATCTTAACTTTTGGTGCCCATGATACATGTTCCCAAAGCCTCATATAAGTATAATACTGACCTGCTCCAACCGTATGTCTACCTGGTGTTGGATCTGCTGAAAAATGTATCCCCAGGATTGGATCTAATCTTGGATCGTGCATCCCAGGCTCTTGACCACCTGCATTAATAGCATATCCCTGTGATTCTTTGGCAATTCTCTCGGATGCCTTTTTTACTCCATCTGCTAGAATATCTCCGATGCCTTCTCTTTTAATCATTTTTTCTGCTAAAGCTACAATGGACTCAGAATTTCCCCATGTTAGTTCCATGCCTTCTGTATCCTCTTTGGTTAATATCCCCTTTTCATAACACTCGATGGCATAGGATATAGTATTTCCAGCGGAAATTGTATCCATAGTACTTCTGTTCATAATTTCATTTAAATAATAGATACTATCCATATCTTTGTTTAGTAAAAGTGCTCCGAAACTGTTAACAGTCTCATATTCTGGTTTATGTGTATGACTAAACTTACCATCAGTTACATCAGATACATTACAAATCCCACCGCAACCAATAATACAAGAATAGCAATAGTATTTCCTTTCTTCTCTTCTAATTATATAATCTGGGTTCATGTGTTTATACTTTTGATAGCTGAAGTCCTTAATTGATCCATCCCAATTCTTTACAGGACAATCTCCATTTGGTAACCCAAATGTGTTTGTAAATATAGTTCCCCAGCGCTTCATCAAAGGAATACTCATCATCCCATTTAAAGGAGAATAAGTGCTTCCCATATCCATTACTCTACTCATCATAGGCAGCATATTGCCTTTTAGTATACTAGGAAAGTTTGCATTCTTTACTTTCTCACCGTACTCTTTGGTTAGCCTTTTAATTTCCTCCTTATCATATCCCTCAATCTTGTTATTTCCATCTAGAACAATAGCTTTTAGTTTCTTTGAGCCCATCACTGCACCAAGACCAGATCTGGCTGCCATTCTCCCCTTATCATTTGATATCCCTGAAATCAGTGATAGTTTTTCTGCTGCCATTCCAATTGTAGCTACTGCACATTTCTTATTGTCTTTGTGCCTCTTTATTAATAATTCTTCAGTCTCCACAGCATCCATACCCCAAAGATCGGAAGCATCGTGAAGTTTTGGCCCATATTTATCAATATGTAAGTATACAGGTTTTTCAGAAATCCCTTTGAAAAATATACCGTCATAACCGCATTGCTTTATGGCTGGTGATAGGTTTCCTCCACAATTGGAATCCCCCCAGCCTCCAGTCAATGGTGATTTCCCAACTGCCAACCACCTTCCAGTAATAACACTTCCTGTCCCAGTCAATAATCCACTGACAAAACCTAGTACATTATCCGGTCCTAAGGGATCTGCACCTTGGGGAATATTTTTATATAGTATATATGCACCCAGTCCAACACCAGATAAAAAATTCTCATAGATTTTATCATCAACCTTTTCTTCAAAAATAGTTCCTGAAGTTAAATCTACAAATAATACTTTACCCATATACCCCTTCATAGAATTTCCCCCTCACATAATATGTTTGTTTGAAATTATATAAGTTTAAGCCTACTACCTCATTAAACTCTTTGTCCACCTCTCATAGTTATACTTCAACAAAAATTCTCCTGTTGCACTAATTATACCCTTTGAAAAGTGTCCTCCCCATACTTTATCAGTCAATTCCGAACAAATGAATTAATGGCCAATGAACTCGTTTTTGCCAATCAACCTCAGTATGTCCTGCTCCAACTATCCAATGAGCTTCGATATTTCCCATTGAACTATCACTCCTGTTTAGAATACATTCAACTACCTTATCAAATGATTTATCTAAAAATCCCTCTTTTGTTCCCATATCGATCCACATACGACTTCTAGAAATTGCATCTGAATACTTATTAACAGTCTGAATATTTATCCTTGTATTCCACCAAAATGATGGGGATATTATTCCAAGCCTTCCGAATACATCTGGATTTCGAAATCCCATATTGAATGTCACCAGTCCTCCCATTGAGGAACCCATTAGACCTGTATCCTCTGCTCTAGGTGATGTCCTGAAGTTTTCATCAATAAAAGGTTTTAGCTCTTCAATAACAAACCTTTCATAATATCTTCCTTTCCCAATTACTCTCTCTCTCTTGAACCTACCATCAGTATGGGCATATTCGCTTATCCTTTCTTCTTGCATGTTGTCTATTCCAACAATTATAAGTTCTCTAATCATTCCCATGTTAACCAGCTTATCATGGACTTCATGAACCATCCATCCAACTCCAGCATAAGCTCTTTCACCATCAAATATATTTTGACCATCATGCATATATAAAACAGAGTATGACTTTTCCGCAAATTCAAAATAGCTTGAAGGTAGACATATATTAATCTGTCTACTATTGTTTAGGATTTTCGAAGGAAACTCATTAATTTTAATTATTCGAGATTCTATATCAAACATTTTTTCATCTCCTTGTTATTATCTGGTTGAATCTTCATATTGACTTACTAATCACAATAAGTAGTTTTTACTTTAATTACTACTATTTTACCACTTATTAACTTCATTTTACCATTTTGTGATAATAAAGTTTGAGGAGCTTTTTA
>JAUWAD010000091.1 GCA_030602225.1 Bacillota bacterium
TTTGGAGGGAGAAGGAATTAACTTTTAGGATTGCACATACGTTACTAGAATTATCATCAGCAGTTCCCATATCCAATCTTTGCGATACTTTGTTATTACTAGCAGCTGCTATCTTAACTTCTGTAAATCTGGGAACAGGTAGATCAGAATTATTACTAGAATTTATCAAAACCTCATTTCTTAACACTTTTAGCCAATAGTAGTATTTACCTGGACTAATCTGATTTTCTGCACACCATGTCCGAACAGGTTTCCCACTATTTCTACACTCTTTGATTAATTCACCCCACTTTGACAATGTTGCTTGATGAATTAATGTTCTCATATCCATTTTGATTGCCTCCTAGACTTTTATAGTGTTTTTAACAGTTGCATTTACTATCAAACTGTTTAAATTAAACACATTCTCTCATATTTAATCTAGGATTAAAATCCATCTATTATTGACCGCTTACGTTTGACCTATCTTGTCAATACAGGTACTGACTTACTCACTGTTGCAAAAGTTGCAGGACATAGCAACACACAGACCACAGAAAGATATTATGTAGATGGGTATGATACCAATAAAATTAAAGCAGCAAATAGTTTTAACCATTTAGATGATAAGGTTAATGAAATAAACTAAGTTGAAAATTAGAAACATTTGGATTATTATTAAATGAGAGCCAATACATGAATGTATTAACTCTCATTTTTTAATGTATATATAAAATGCATATATAATAGGAAGGAATTCGATTCAAGTAGAAAATTCTGTGGCTAAGTACAACAGAAGGGAGGGTGCTTCAAGTGAATATAATATACAAGCTATTATTAACATTCAACGCAACATCAACAATGATTGTCATTTATTTGGTTAAGGAAAGCTACTATTTATTATTACTAGAGAAACAACCTACATGGGTATCACATATAATTTTTGCATTAGTGCCTTTACTTCTAACAATTATCAGTGTAGCAATAAAGGGATTATTAAGTAAGGACGATATAAATTATGAAATGCACAGTATTGAAGAAGCAAACAATGCATTCTTACCAAGCTACCTAGGATATTTCTTTGTAGCATTAAGCGTCAATTCAGTTCAGACAATGATATTTGTTTATATGATAGTATTTATATTTACATACTTTTCTCAGACACTTTACTTCAATCCGTTGTTTCTGTTGTTAGGGTACAAGTTCTACTATATGACTACAGTAAATAATGTGAAACTATTCATTATTAGTAAGAAAGAGATTAATTCAACTAGTGGGCTTACTTTTCCAACGCTTAGACGAATTAATAATACAACTTTTATAGATGAGGAGGACAAGCAATGAATCATACAATAGCAAAGGTTAGACAAAGAACATCAGGAACTAAATATCGAAAAATACTATCAGGCGAAACTTTATACACTTTACCAACAGACTTTACAGGATTCGTAGCCTATGATCCAAATCATAATTTGGATGAAGACAGTTGGTTTGGTATTGAGAAATTCTCTGAACAAGAGTATTGTTTAGATGTTTTGAAGAAGAACTTTGTATCAGCAGAGTATAATACAAAACTTAAACATGATGAAGTTAAGAACATCGATTTCATTTTTACATATCAAGATAGCAATCTTTATTGTTTTCAGAATGTAACTAGAAGTCAGTTGAAACGAAGAAAGTGCATCACGGTGGGTGATGACTTCAAATTTCAACCAGATAGTACAGATATTTCAATCAATGAGCTTCCAGATGCAATATATGTTAAGGACAAAGATACTCTTCATTTTAAAAAGCTGTCATCAATATCTGGAATATTTGATGGAATTTCGATATTATATAGGGAAGCAACTAATAAAGAAACAAAAGGCTTTTTAGAAAATAAGTTTGTTAGTTTACAGAACAATTTTTCAGTAGATGATGTAAAGCAAGCAAATAGAAAAAGAGTAGCATTAGCTATTGAAAAGTTAAAGGGATATGATAAGAAGCAAAAGAAGGCTGTGTTTGATTGTATAAAGGACTACTATCCTAAACTGATTGATAAGTCAGGTGCTTTCATGGTCAGTAACGATGATGAATTAAAGCTACTATTATATGGGATAGATCAAAGGTTTTATACAACACCAGATGGAAGAGAGCGAAGGATAGCAAACTCAGTAATTCCAATAATTACATGAGTTTAATAGCTAATTTTGAGTTTACACACGATTTACACACGGTAAAAATGGAAAATTTGAAAGAATGACAAATTTGTACAATATATAGTGTGGTAGATTAGAATTTGGTCAATATTTAGTGGTTTGTAATTCATGGATTTTCCTAAGGTAATTCTGCAAGAGATAATAAATATTATTCAAGTAATGGAGCTACAGAAATGTGGCTCTATTTTTTATACTATATTTGATATTGATTATCAAGTATGAATGTAATGGGTATAAGTATTTTAAGATTAAGGAGGAGGAGAGCAAGTTGATAAAAATAGAATTTTTTCATGATGTGATATGTAGCTTTTGTTTTCCAATGTCAGCAAGGATGCATAGAGTAAAGGAGAAGTTTAGCCAAATTGAAATTACTCATAGATCCTTTGCATTGGGTTGGGAGGCTGAGGATTTCATCAGGAATTTTGGATCACGGGAAGCTGTTAAACCTGAAGTGTTAACACATTGGGTTCATGCCAATGAAAATGATGATGAGCATCGTTTCAATATTGAAGGTATGCATGAGACAGATTTTCTCTTTCCAACATCAAAACAGGGCTTAAAGGCAGCAAAGGCTGCTGGATTGGTGGGGGGAGAGGAAGCCTATTGGGAAGTGTTTGATAAAATACAAATTAAATTATTTGTTGAGAACAAGAACATTGAGGATGTCTCCATATTGGAAGAGGCAGTTAGGGAAACCAGTATTTCATTTGAGGATTGGAAAGTTCAATTTGAGGATAAGGAGACTGAGGATAAGGTTATTGAAGATATTAAGCGTGCAAAAGACTATGGAATAAGGAGTGTACCCAGCCTTATAATTAATGAGAAGTATTTAATTCCAGGAGCTCAATCTCAGGAAAGCATTGAGAGGGCAATCAGAAGAATTCTAGATAATGAGGGAAATGATTTAATCTAACAGTAATATACTCAGACAAAAGCAACCAGGATAATAAAAATCCTGGTTGCATAATTTTAAATTTAAAGTTATTAAGAATACTCATATTAAAAGTGGAATCACTTCAATTATCCACTGTGGATTGTGGATAATGTGGATAATGTGGACTGTAAATGGTATTTGTAGCAGAAAGTACTATACTAAACCATTATGAGCTTCCTTTAATAATGAAATAACCTCTAGATGCTGTGGACAAATCTGTTCACATACTCCACACTCGATGCATTGGCTAACATCCTTTTTAAGCTCCTGCTGTCTTTTGTAGGCTTCTTTTGATTGATCCTCAGTGCCATATACAAATATATTATTATACAACTCGAATATTGTAGGAATATTTACATTTGATGGACAGGGGATACAATATTGACAGGCCGTACAACCAATTTTAAAGCTATCCTTATACACTTGTGTTACCTCATCAATCAGAGACAATTCAGCGGCTGTAAGGGCCTTAGAATCGCTGTAAGTTGATACATTATCATGTACATGCTCCATACTAGACATCCCACTTAAAACAACCTTGACACCTTCTTGTGCCTCCACCCATTTCAATGCCCATGCTGATGCACTTATATTTCTATCTGACTTACTGAGAATGCTTTTAACTTCATCAGAGGGTAGAGAAAGTTTACCACCTTTAAGTGGCTCCATAACTACAACATCAATTCCCCTATCTTTGGCATACTTTAGACCTTCTAATCCAGCCTGATATTCTCTATCCATATAGTTTAGCTGGATCTGGCAAAAATCCCAGTCATAGGAATCTATAATATCCTTAAAAACCGGTAGTTCATCATGGAAAGAAAAGCCTATGTACTTAATCTTACCTGAGTCTTTGGCTTCTTGGATAAACTTAAAAACATCCAATGAAAGAATTTTTTCATATGATTTCTTGTTTAGTGCGTGAAGAAGATAAAAATCGACAAAGTTTGTTTGCAAATTAACAAGCTGTTCATCCAGATACTTCATAAAATCACCATAATTTTCCATCAGCCACACGGGACTTTTTGTTGCTAAATAAATCTTATCTCTTAACCCATCCTTTAGAACTTTACCTACGAAAGCCTCAGATTTAGAAGAATGATACGGGTAGGCGGTATCTATGTAGTTTAATCCCATCTGAATGGAAGCTTTTAACATATCACTTGCCCGAACTTCATCGATAATTCCAAGGTCATTTTGAAGCACTGGAAAGCGCATACAACCAAAGCCTAATAGTGAAACTTTTAACTTATCCCTGGTAAAATAACGGTATTGCATAAGAAATCCTCCTTAGGTATAATGAAATCATACTACCCACTATTATTGTAAAAATGCAATTTCTTTTGATTTTGACATAAGTTTAATTCTAAAGCAATGGGGTAGAATAGTTATAGTGTCTAAATTATATCATAAAAATTGGGAAGGAGTGATTAGATGAGCGCAAAAAAAACCCCTCTATATGACGAGCATGTTAAGCTTGGGGGAAATGTTGTTGATTATGCGGGATGGTATCTTCCTGTGGAATATGAAGGACTAGTGCCAGAGCATGAGGCTGTAAGAAATGCAGTTGGTCTATTTGACGTATCACACATGGGCGAAATCACAGTTAAAGGTAAGGATGCAATTAAGTTTGTAAATTATCTGATGACAAATGATATTTCAACATTGGTAGATAACCAAATAATCTATACTTTAATGTGCCATCCTACAGGTGGAGTAGTTGATGACCTACTTGTATATCGTTATGACGAAGAGTTTTTATACTTAGTAGTCAACGCTTCAAACACAGACAAGGACTATAAGTGGATTACAGAACACAAAGGTGATTTCGATGTAGAAATCGAGAATATTTCCGATTCAGTTGGAGAAATTGCCATTCAGGGGCCATTGGCTGAGAAAGTTCTTCAAAAGCTAACTGACTATGATTTATCACAAATTAAATTCTTCTTCTTAAAGAGGGATGTTAATATTGCTGGTGTAAGCTGTATGGTATCAAGAACTGGCTATACAGGTGAAGATGGATTTGAAGTATATTGTGACAATGAAGGAATAGTTACAGTATGGAATGCAATTCTTGAAGCAGGAAAGGAAGATGGAATAAAACCAACAGGTTTAGGATGTAGAGATACGCTTAGATTTGAAGCATCACTTCCACTTTATGGTCATGAATTTGATGATGAGATAACACCTCTTGAAGGTGGATTCAAGTACTTTGTAAAGCTTGACAAAGAGTCAGATTTTATTGGAAAAGAAGTGCTTAACAAGCAATGGAGTGAAGGCTTAAAGAGAAAGCTTGTAGGTTTTGAGCTAATCGATAGAGGTATTGCCAGAGAAGGCTATGAAATCTATAAGGATGGAGAGAAAATCGGTCATGTTACAACAGGATACAAGAGTCCCACTCTTGGTAAGATAATTGGAAACGCATTGATCGATACAAGATATACTGAGTTGGATACTGAAATTGATATTAAGATTAGAAATAAGTTTGCAAAAGCTAAAGTGATTAGTAAAAAATTTCTTAAAAGAAAATAAATAGGAGGGTTCATAATGGAGAAAGTTGTAAAAGGATTGTTTTATTCAAAGGATCATGAGTGGGTTAAGGTTGAAGGTAACGAAGCATATGTAGGTATAGCAGATTATGCACAGCATCACTTAGGAGATATTGTTTATGTTGAACTTCCAGAAGTTGATGATGAGTTTGAAAAAGAAGAAGCTTTTGCAGCTGTTGAGTCAGTAAAAGCTGCATCAGATGTCTACCTACCAGTTGGTGGAAAAGTGGTAGCTATCAATGAGGAGCTAATTGATGATCCAGCACTTCTTAATGCAGATGCTTATGAAAACTGGATGGTTAAAATTGAATTGGCTGATAAGGATGAATTGGAAGAGTTAATGACTAGTGAGGATTACGAAAAGTTTTTAGCTGAGGAGGTATAATATATGCATCCATACATTGCAAACACTCCTGAAGACATTCAAGAGATGTTAAAGGCCATAGGCCTTGAAAGTGTAGATCAATTATTTGATGATATTCCAAAGGATGTTCATCTGAATAGAGAAATAAACCTTCCAAATGCTAAAAGTGAATTGGAAGTAACCAATTATTTAAAAGAGTTGGCAGACAAGAACTGTTCCCTAAGTAAATTGACAAGCTTTTTAGGAGCAGGAGCATATGACCATTATATTCCTTCAATAATTAACCATATTATATCCAGAAGTGAGTACTATACATCATATACTCCATACCAACCTGAAATTAGCCAGGGAACACTACAGTATATTTTTGAGTTCCAGACTTTAATTTGTAGTTTAACAGGAATGGATGCAGCAAATGCTTCCCTTTATGATGGAGGAACTGCAATTGTTGAAGCCGCACTAATGGCTGCTGCTTACTCAAAGAAAGATGAGATTATCATATCAAAATCTGTGAAACCAGATGCCAGAAAAATACTTCACACATACGCTACTGTTCAAAACCTAAAGGTTATAGAAGTTGATGTTAAGGATGGCGTTACTGATGTTGAAGCTCTGGAAGGTCTAGTTAATGATAATACAGCTGCTGTAATCGTTCAAAGTCCAAACTTCTTTGGTATAATCGAAGATCTAAAGACTATGGGTGAAATAGCTCATAGGGGTAAGAAAACAACATTCGTTGCATCAGTAGATCCAATATCCCTAGGAATTCTTAAAAAGCCTGGAGATCTGGGAGTAGATGTTGTTGTAGGTGAAGGTCAATCTTTAGGAATTCCAGTAAGTTTTGGTGGACCATACCTAGGATTTATGGCAGTAAGAAACGAATATCTAAGAAAAATACCAGGAAGAATTGTAGGACAAACTGAAGATTTAGATGGTAAAAGATCATTCGTTCTAACACTTACAGCGAGAGAGCAACATATTAGAAGAGAAAAAGCTACATCAAACATCTGTTCAAATCAAGGCTTAAATTCCCTTGCAGCAACTATTTACATGGTTACTCTAGGTAAAGAAGGCTTGAGAGAAGTGGCTCTTCAATCAACTAAGAAAGCTCACTATGCTTTTGAGCAATTGACTAAATCAGGTAAGTTTAAGCCTATGTTTGACAAACCATTCTTCAAAGAGTTCGCAGTGACATCAGATCTTGACCCAGCAGATATAAATGCAGCACTTAGAGAAGAGATGATAATTGGTGGTTATGACTTAGGGTTAGATTATCCAGAATTCAAGAATGGAGTTCTTTATGCAGTGACAGAAAAGAGAACCAAGGATGAGATTGATAAGCTTACCAGTGTATTGGAGGGGATATAATGAGAAATTATGATAAGCTGATATTCGAACTTTCTAAACCAGGAAGAAAAGCTTACATGCTACCTCCTATGGACGTAGAAGACGTGGCACTGGATAGTTTGATTCCAGGTGATTTTATAAATGAGGAAGATCTTAAACTTCCTGAATTAACAGAAGTAGATGTAATTAGACACTATACAAACCTTTCAAACAAGAATTACGGAGTTGATACTGGTTTCTATCCATTAGGATCATGTACAATGAAGTATAATCCAAAAATAAATGAAGATACAGCAAGATATGATGGTTTT
>JAUWAD010000088.1 GCA_030602225.1 Bacillota bacterium
ATCTTTATAGTAAATTCATTATCCATATATTCCTCCCCCACCTTAACTAAACTACTGCATACCCTTTTTGAGTTTGCATACCCCTAAGCGCAGCAAGTTTGAGGTTCATTAAATTGTATCAATCTCTGAATGATTCTCTCATATATTTGGATTTCTTTACGATCTTTTAAGTGATCAGCTATAATTTCACTCATTAGTAAGGATACTTCATGGGGAGTATAAAATTCTCCAGCTTTCTTTCCAGCATTAGCTGCAAAATTGGAAATAAGATATTCATATACAAATCCCAATACATCATAGTCTTGCTTTCCATCCATAGGTATATCTTTAATCAACTGAATAAGATCACTTATTGCTTTAGTCTGTGATGCAGAGTTTTCTCCAAGCTTAGATAAACCAGTCTCAAGAGTTTCAAAAATCCCACTAAATACCTTCTTATAGTCTTTCTCTATTAAACGACTAAATGCTGAAAGTGCGTCTCTAACATTTGATACATCAAAATCCTTCCCCATTTCTAACCAAGTTGACAATAGATCTTTGTAGGCTATGAAGTAACCAATGTTATCTTGGATATACTTCACAGTCTCAGAATCTTCTTCACTTAGGTTCCTTATATCCTCATCAGTTGCTCCTTCACTCTTTAAGAATCTGACTTCCTTATCTGACAGGTACTTATAAAAGATAAAACCCAGTATGTAGTCCTTATACTCATTTGCCTCAATCTTAGACCTCATCTTATTAGCAGATTCCCAAATCTTTGATGCCAACTTCTGTTTGTTCATATCGATCCTCCTATTTATCTTGAGTAACTAAATGGTTGCAATTACTTTCACTATTACCCTTTGCTTTCAATAATAATTATCTTAACTTAATTACAATCTTCTTCTTATCTGTAAAAATCTTCCTATATCTCTTATTTTACTTATTTTATCGTACTAGGTCAAACGATTAGACTTATTTCTGTTTACTTATTTAAAGTTAATGGCAAAATTACATCTTTGCAACAAGTGTTTATAGTAAACCCGAAATATTGAATATTTTCGAGGGTACTAGGTGAATTCTTTCCTTGGGAAAAGTAATTTAGATGTGCCCACCCCCTCTTTATGAGGAGTAAGTAATTAACCTATGTTATGAAACGAAAGGAGTGAAGTAAAATGTCAATTAACAAAAGTAGTTCCAATTTACCAAAGAGGTCTTTTAGAACTACTAAAATCTTCAAGGCTGAAAAACCCTATACTAATGAGAAAGTAGTAACTAGACCAAAGAATAATTTTTCTATTAAAGATATATTAATCTCTAGGTATTACAAAGGAATCAGGAAACTTACTGTATTAGTTAATGAGGAGAATTTGAAGCTTGGTTCTGCAAATACAAATAACAATTTGTTTTTTCCAAGTTTAACTGGAACTTACATCGATTATAATAACTTGAAGACCAGCTGGAAAGACCCCTTAAGAATGCTGAAGTTGATTACATTCAGTTCTATAATCTAAGACATCCTTACGCTATTAGTATGAATGAAAATGGAATTTCAATTCTTACTGTCTCAAGGCTTTTAAGACATAGCTCAATAAAAAACCGAAATATATACTCAGACCCATGAGACTACTAAGATACACGCTGTAAATACTTTAAACTCATTAATCAACAATTAGAACCTTATCAAAGTATGATAAGGTCCTGATTATTGATTATAATATATTCTATTTAGTAATCCTCGGTAAGTAAAGCATTTAATGTAATGATTCATGTTTCATTATTTTAATCTCGCGCAAGTCTGTTTTTCTATCTTTGTGATTTAAGAGTATTTGCTCATCAAGTATTTGAAATTGTTATAAATTCTAGAATAATACTCGCATAAACATTGAAGCAACAATTATCGCAAAGAATGTTCTTTCAATAAATACTACTACTAATTCCCATAATTTCAATGGTAGTTTTGATGCCATCATTACAACTACCGTTTCCGCAAAGAAAATAATTTGAACTATTGAAACAGCTGTTACTACATATCTAGCTCCAATATCTAATACATCTATCTTATCTGCTATAAGTAGCACTGGAAGAAACATTTCAGCTATTCCAACTGGGAAGCTAGGAGCAATTTCTACAGCATTAGGTACATTAAGCAAATTTAATAGTGGTATAAAAAGACTACCAATCCAATCAAAAACTGGTGTATTCTCAGCAATTATCAAGGATGCTGTGCCAATAGATGCTAATAGCGTTATTACTTTTGGCATTACTTCAAGCCCATCTTTAAGGCTACTTTTAAGTTCGCTTAGAAGTGGTGGTGCAGTGTATGCTTTTTTAACAGCTCTATCCAATGCAGTTTTTAATAGTTTTTTATCTGTAGTTCTCATTTGCTCGATATCTTGTTGTGTTTGTTCTCTACCATCAAGGTAAACGTTATTCTTTTTTGAGAAAGGTGGTATTCTGGCAATGACTGCACTTACAACAAGTGTAATAACTAATGATGAAAAATAAACCATAATAAAATGATCTTGTAGTCCCGCAGTCTTTATTACCATATATGCAAATCCAATTGATACTGCACTAAATCCAGTTGCAACAAGAACAGCTTCCTTTTCAGTATATACTCCTCTTTTATATAATTTACTAGTTATCAAAACACCCACAGATGAACTTGATACAAATGATGCAATTGCATTTACTGCAGCTCTTCCTGGAACTTTCCAAACAGGTCTCATTAGTGGCTCCATAAGTGATCCTATGAAATCTATTACTCCATAATTAAGTAGGAAAGGCATGCTCAGAGATCCTACTATTATTATCCAAAATACTGCTACGACTATGTATGGAATAATTGTTCCACCGGTTGCACTTCCAACTATAATTTCTGGTCCATTGAAATTTGTTGTTACACTCAAACTATACAATAAAGTAAATACCGAACCTGCAATATATAGAAAAGGATGAATTTTGGAATCTCCTTCAAAATAAGTGTATAGCACACTACCTTCCTTTGCCATATACTTACCATAAAAACTAAGAATTCCTGTAGAAAAAATTACAAAGGTGATAAACCAAAGTCCTGCATTACCAGTAATATTCATCATACCATTATAGATTACTCCAAATGTAATATCTGTTTCACCATTAATCGTAATTGGTACAAAGAAAATGAATATTGCTATTGCAGTAAATATTATGCTCTTTAATAACCCCAAATTATAATTATTTTTGTTCAATGAAAATGAATCTAGTACAGACAAATCATTTAAGTCAAGGCTTTTATCACTAATTTCACTTTTATTGAGTTCAGGATTTATTCTAGCTTCCATATTATCATCCCTTCATATTTTTATTTCTTTTTTGTATAGCAAGCAATGATAAAAATTCAAATACAACATTTGCAGCTAAAAGTGAGGTTATTTCAGCATGGTCATATGGAGGTGCAACCTCTACCATATCCATACCTATAAAGTTCAGTTCTTCTAGTTCCCTAACAAATTGTATTCCTTCAAGCGAAGTAAATCCAGCTACTTCTGGTGTGCCTGTCCCTGGTGCATAAGCAGGGTCAAAGAAGTCGATGTCATAACTTAAGAATACTTTGTTATCTCCAATTATTTCTTTTGCTAGTCTGATTGTTTCCTTAATTCCCATCTCCCTTACCTTATGTGATGGAATTGTTGTAAGTCCAAGACTTTTTGCCAGTTTAAATTCCCCAGCATCATAAATTGAACCTCTCATGCCAATCTGTACTGATTTAAAAGGATCAATTAAGTTTTCTTCAATGGCTCTTCTAAAAGGTGTTCCATGGTTATATTTTTCTCCAAATACCTCGTCATTAATGTCAGCATGTGAGTCAAAATGTAGTAAACTGACTGGTCCATGAACTTTTACAATTGCTCTTAATTCAGCTAAAGTGATGGAGTGATCTCCACCCAAAGCAATAGGTGTCGCACCAGCTTCTACTATATCTGCTACAAATTCCTCTATTCTATCGTAAGTTGGAAGTATATAGCCTGGAACAACGTTTACATCTCCTAAATCTCCACCTTTAAGATAGTCTAAAATATTAACTTCGTGTATTGGATTGTTTGTCTTCATCATTACTGAAATATTTCTGATTGCCTGTGGACCAAATCTTGCGCCAACTCTGTAAGAACATGCAGTATCAAATGGAACTCCATAGATTGCAAAATCTAGTCCCTCTGCATTGTCAAACCTTTGCATTCTCATAAAATTTCCTGTATTACAAAATCTAGGTGATGCAAAAGCAGTTGCTGGTTGTTTAATGTTTTTTGAACTCATATTAATCCCCCCTATTATTTTGTAATTATATATTGCAAGTATCATGCCAATAAAAAATGACCTAAAATTAGATGTTTTAGATCATAGAATTATATATGTTCGGAATTTATTCCTATTAATTCTTTATTTTATTAAATAATTAGCTTGTAACCTCAATAAAACCAAACGGAATAAATTCCTATTGAGAAGGAATTTATTCCGTTTCAGTTTTGATCCCATATCTTTCCATTTTCTTCCGTAAAGTACTCTCATCAATTCCACCATACTTTGCCATGTCTCTAATAGTATTAAACTTAGAAATATATTCATTAATCAGTTTAATTTCGTAATCAACAACCCTTTCTTTATGGGTTTTTTCTTTGTTAAATTCTAAATTAGATGGAATATTAATGCAAGTTAGCACATCGTCTAACCTAATTCTTTCCTCTTCAGTTGTTACCAATAATCTCTCCATTACATTTTCAAGTTCCCTAACATTTCCTGGCCAAGTATAATTTAATAGTACTTTTATTGCCGAGGGGGAGATTTCTTTCTTTAATCCATAATATGTATTAAGTCTGGTAACAAAAAGTCTTATAAGTGGTACAATATCTCCCTTTCTTTCTCTTAAAGGTGGGATTTTAATTGGAATCACCTTAAGTCTATAGTAAAGATCCCCCCTAAATTTTCCTTCATCCACTAATTTTTTCAGGTCTTGATTAGTTGCAGATATTATCCTAACATCAACTTCTATTTTTTTTGTTGAACCTATAGGCTGTATTTGTCTATCTTGTATTAGAGATAATAGTTTTGACTGAGATGATAAGGGCAACTCACTTATTTCATCTAGAAAAAGTGTACCACTGTTGGCAGCTAAAACTAGTCCTTTTTTCCCACCTTTAACAGCACCAGTAAATGATCCTTCCTCATACCCAAACAGTTCAGACTCGATAAGTGTTTCAGGTATTGCTGAACAATCAAGTTTAATAAATGAGTTGTTTTTCCTTTCAGATGCTTGATGTATATGTCTTGCAAGCATGCTCTTACCAACACCAGATTCACCTTCTATCAATACATTAGATTCAACTCCCGCTACTTTTTCAGCGAGTCTAACAACCTTCTTCATTTCTTTACTTCTAGAAAGAATTTGATCTGTTGATAAATACTCAATACTAAATTTACTTAATCTTTCTGTTATTTTCTTGTTTTCTTTCCTCAATTCAATTAATTGCTTACTCATATTTTCAAGAACTTCAATATCTCTAAAATTAACAACAACATAACTAATTAAACCATCTGCAAATATAGGATTTCCTATGGAGTATATTAGTCTACCATTAACTCGTTGAATTGTTTTAATAGTTTTTCTTTCTTTTATTGCCTCAAGTGCAACAGAACTTGAGAAAATACCTTCATTAACTAACTCATACATGCTTTTACTCATTAAAACATCTTTACTCAATCCATCTATACTTTCAGCAGCCTTATTATAAAAAAGTGTTTTTCCTTCACTATCAACTATATGTATTCCAATGTCTATAACATCAATCATCGAAATAAAAGTGCATTTATCAATTTTATCAAAACATTTATTATCTATTAACATAAGTATCACACTCCTAAACGAAAATATATATTAATGTTTATTATTAAGTTACATTATATCATTAAACGAAAAAGGTATATATACTTAATATACAAGATAAAATCTATTTCTATTTGCATCTTAACATTCAACTAGATTTTCTCATAATAAAAAACCTCATCTAATAGACAAGGTTTTGTTTGGTGTACCCAGAGGGATTCGAACCCCCGACCTACTGGTTCGTAGCCAGTTACTCTATCCAGCTGAGCTATGGGTACATGATATTAAGTTATAAATGGAGCGGGTGAAGGGAATCGAACCCTCGCAACCAGCTTGGAAGGCTGGGGCTCTACCACTGAGCCACTTCCGCTTAAAAACTATTGTGGTGCCCGGAGCCGGAATCGAACCAGCGACACGTGGATTTTCAGTCCACTGCTCTACCGACTGAGCTATCCGGGCAGGTGCTCTCAACCTCCCGGGCTGATGTCACAATAGCTAGTATACCTTATTGCCCATTAATTGTCAATAATATTTTATTTAACCTATCCTTGTTAAACCTGTATTTTGTATTGCAAAAATGGCATACTACTTCACTTTCACCATCTTCGTGTATTATATCCTCTATCTCTTTATTACCCAAACTTATTAGTACCTTCTCGATCTTTTCCTCACTACAGTCACAGTGATATTTTAAATCAATCTTATCAGTTACCTCCATATCAAATTCTCCCAATAACTGATTCATTATTTCCTCAGGAGTTAGTCCCTTATCTATCATTAGGGATATGGGTTCTGCTTGTTGAATTGATTTCTCAATAAGGGCTATCTCTTCATCACTTATCTCAGGTAGTACTTGTATAATATAACCTCCTGCTGCCTTAGTACTGATATCTTTATCCACCAATACTCCAAGGGCAACAGCGGTTGGGATTTGTTCTGATACTAAATAGAAATTAGCAATATCATCCCCTATCTCTCCTGTAATAATCTCTGTCTGCCCAACATATGGTTCCTTTAAACCTAGATCCATTATCACAGTCAATGTACCCTGATTACCAACTAGACTACCCACATCCAGTTTACCATCTTCTGTGCTTGGTACATCTGCCTGGGGATAGTCCACTAATCCCTTGAGTTCACCTCTGTTGTTACCAACTATTGTCATTGTTCCCAACGGTCCATTTCCACTTATCTTTAATGTTAATAAATCATCATCATTCTTCATGGTTGCTCCCATTATTGCTGCTGCAGTTAATCCTCTTCCCATGGCTGCAGTGGCTGTTGGCGATGTTTCGTGAATTTTTCTTGCTTCCTCCACCAGTTGGGTTGTCTTAGCAACAAATACTCTAAGCCTACCCTTTTTATCCATTCCTCTTATTAAATAATCCTTCATATTATCACCCTTAATTATTTTTTTACCACCAGGTTAATTCTTTCAGTCTTATCATTTATAACACTAAAAGTAAATCCTTCGTAGACTTTGATATCTCTAAACCCTGATGTATGTAATAACTCTTTTATATTTTCAATCTTAAATGCTTTTTGTATATGATGTTCATCAAATCTCTTGTACAAATTTCCTTTCTTAATAAAAAAAGTTAGAAAGAAGTCCACAATATCCTCATCCTTATCCAAGTGATTATCCCATGTATAGAAGATATCATCCCTATCCTCAATAAATATGTTATCTCCCAAAACCTGGGTTAACTTATAGTGTGAATTAATATCAAAAATGAACAAACCTTCAGGTTCTAAATGATCATAAACACACTTAAATGAATTTAATAAATCTTCTTCTTTAATAATATAATTCATACTATCACATGCACATACTATCACATTGTAGTTTTTATCCATGCTAAAATCTGTCATATCCAGATTGAACAATCTATAGTCCTTATGGTTTTTAAGTTTGTCCCTTGCTATTGTAAGCATATCAGATGATAAATCAAACCCATCAACTTTATAACCAAGTTTTAACAACTCTCCTGTCAAACTTCCCGTTCCACAAGCCATCTCCAGTATTGCATTTCCCGTATTATTTTCTCTGTTGATAATTTCTTTGATGTATTTAGCCCAGCTGGGATAATCAAAATCATCCATCAATGTATCATATATATA
>JAUWAD010000039.1 GCA_030602225.1 Bacillota bacterium
TTGATATTCAGAGTTTTAAGATTATTGGAGAGAGAGAAATCTTCTTAAGGACGGCAATGTCAAATAATCCTGTGATTAATTTTATTGGTGCCTTTCCAATAGTGTCTTCAACTTTCAGTGTTTTTGTTATAGTATTAGTATTTATGTTAACAGGATATTTACTTGATAAAAAGGTTGAATTGGAGTAATTTTAATAGGATGATAACTTAATATAGGGTATAATTAGGGTAGTTAAACTTATTCGAGGTGATGGAATGGATCGGAAATTAGTATTTGCTACCCTGTTATTTTTTGTTTTTATAGCAGCATTTATATTTGTAATGATAAATAGTGAGCTAAAGAATTTTTCATATCTTAGGGCTACCTATCCTAAGCTATCAGAGGATGTATATAATTTAAGAAGAAGTAGCATGTATATTTGGGGAATTAGACTTTTTCTTAGCTTCCTATTACCTTATATATTCTTAGTTTCTAAGTTTTCCCAAAGGATAAGTGTACTGGTGGGTGAAAAACATGGATTATTCTTATCAGGGTTATTCTATGGGATTATTATATTTGGAATAATATTTTTAGTTAACCTGCCTCTGAATTTCTACAGCGGATTCTACTTAAGACATAAGTTTGGTTTAACTGATCAAAGCATTTTAAGATGGCTAGAGTTGAACTTAAAGAGCTTTTTAGTCAATGATATAGTAACCTCACTATTTCTGTGGTTCCCGTATCTATTGCTGTTTCATATGCCAAACAACTGGTATATGGTTTTGGGAGTAATTGGGATACCAGTTATAATTTTCCTGGTATTCATTTCCCCCTTTGTTATAGATCCATTTTTCAATGATTACCATCCCATGGAAGAGGGGAGCTTAAAGGATGGAATTCAGATATTATTGGAGGAAGCAGGCATTGAGGATGCAAATATATTTGTTGTGGATAAAAGCAAGGACACTAAGACTATGAATGCATATGTTACGGGGATTTTCAGTGCAAAGAGGATTGTCCTTTGGGATACAACTATCAATAATCTAACAGAGGATGAGGTTATAAGCATTACAGCACATGAAATTGGACACTACGTAAAGGGACATATATGGAAGGGAATAATAGCAGGAGTAGTGGGATTATTTGTGTTATTGTATTTGATTCATGTATCTGCAAGTTGGGTTTTAGATTCCTCAAGGGGGGAATTTGGATTTAAGAACATATACAATTACGCATCTCTACCCATTTTCTTAATACTTTTGAACTTGCTTCTATTGTTGGGACAACCTGTATCAAACACACTTTCCAGATATTTTGAAAGAGAAGCTGATTTATATGAGATATCAATAACAAAGGATAGGCAATCCGCGGTTACCGCAATGGAAAAGCTATATGAGAGTAGTCTTGGAGTTCCAAAGACATCTCAAATTTTCAACTTTTGGTATAGAACCCATCCAGACCTTGAAGATAGAATAAAATTCTATTTGGACACTCCCTTTGAAGAGATTGGAGGAAAGTAAAATGACATTACCATATATTCTAGGAGCCATATTTATATTTCTAGGCATAGGTGTGAAGTATTTTAAATGGTATTTCCTCATATCTGGATACAACACCATGTCCAAAGAAAAGAAGAAGAATGTTGATATAGAGCCCTTGGGAAAGTTGATGGGAAATTTCATGCTGCTTATTGGACTGATTGTTCTTGGATCAGGATTGTCTCATGAATTTGGATTTAAGTCATTATCAACTACTCTATTGATACTAATAGCTCCACTTACAATAGGATTACTAATTTATGCTCAAAAGTTTGACCATAATTGGCAAAAGAATAGGGGTAAGAAGAATAAAACAGGAATTATTGCACTGATATCCATAACACTTGGGATTACTGTTTTTATAGCAGGGATGTTAATCGTTGGTATCCTGGATCCTAATGTGGAGGTTGGAGAAGATATTATCGTTATAAGTGGAATGTATAAGAGAAATATAAAAGTTGAAGAAATAGTTGAAGTATCAATTAAAGAGAGTATGCCAAAAGTACTTAGAAAGACCAATGGATTTAATATGGGATATACTTTAAGAGGTAGCTTTAATCTTGAGGGAGAAGGAAATTCAAGTATTTTTGTCCATGAAGACAAACCTCCATTTATCAATATAAGAACTATAGATAGATTATATATTGTCAACTTCAGGGATAGAATTGATACAGAGGATCTTTATTATGAGATAAAGAGCGTTTTTGAGAAGAACTAACTATGAAGTAGTTCTTCTTTTTTATTGCAAAATTCTGATTAGTGTGGTAATATTTTAGCAAGGTAGTTTGACGACTTTTTTTATTTCCAATATACGGAAACGATTTCCGATGAACGGAAAAACTAATATAAATTTAGGGGTGATATTTTGATGTGGGATCATGTTATACAAAATGGAACTATTGTGACAGGTACCGATAGCTATAAGGCTAATATCTATGTCAAGGATGGTAAGATTGCTGCAATCACAAGTGAGACCCTTCCAGGCGAGGTAAAAGAAATAACTGATGCAACTAACCTGATGGTTTTACCAGGTCTTATGGATACTCATGTTCATTCAAGAGATGGTGGTGCCAAGGAGAAGGAGGATTTCTATCATTCAACACAGGCAGCTGCAGCAGGGGGATTAACAACCATATTTGAAATGCCCAATGCCATCCCTGCAATAACAAATGTGGAACGATTAAACCAACAGATAGAAAACCTAACTCCTAAGGCACATGTGGATTTTGCCATGTGGGGATTATGTCTTGGAGATTTGAATAAAGATGATATACAGGAACTAAATAAGGCAGGAGTTGTGGCGTTTAAGTTCTTTTGGGGATATGCAATTAATAGTGAAACATATCAATTGGTATACAACTATGACCCAAAGGCAAAGGATGTTATTGCTCCCCTTAGAGATGGAGAGGTTTATAAAATATTTGAACAGGTTGCTAAGACTGGAAAGATGCTAGCTATCCATGCAGAGAATGCTGATCTTATGGAAACCCTTACCCAAAGAGTTAAGGATGAGGGGGATTATACTTATGAAGGACTATTAAGAGCAAGACCTAATATTGCTGAAGAAACAGTTGTGAATACAGCAATAACATTCTCCAAAGCAACGGGAACTAGGCTTCATATCCTTCATGCCAGTACTAAGGAAGCACTAAAGAAAGTGGAAGATGCTAAAAAGGAAGGGTTAGATGTGACTATTGAAACCTGTCCTCAATTCCTATTCTTAAGCAATGAGGATTATAATAGAATCGGACCAAAAATGAAAGTATATCCTCCAGTAAAGTATAAGGCTGATCAAGAAAAATTATGGGAAGGTGTAAAGAACAAAACCATATCACTGGTCTGTTCAGATCATGCTCCCCATACAGCAGAACAAAAGAATGGTGCTTTATGGGATATTCCAGCGGGTATGTGTGGGGTTGAAACTTTAGCTCCCCTTATGATAGATGCTGCTGGAAGAGGGAGAATTACATTAAATGAGGTTGTTCAGCTTTTATCTGAAAATCCGGCTAAATTATTTGGAATATATCCTAAAAAAGGATCCATGGAATTAGGAAGTGATGCTGATTTTACATTGGTAGATATGAACAAAAGCCATATAATTAAGGAATCGGAACTTCATAGTATAAGCAAGGTGACAGCATTTGATGGATATAAGACAAAGGGTTACCCAGTGGGAACCATAGTAAGGGGAAGAACAGTAATGAAAGATGGCCAGATACTATCGGAACCATTTGGTGAATTTATTCCAGTTTAGAGGAGGATAAAATGACTGAAACCACAATTTTGATACAAAATCATCGTTCAATAAGAAAGTATTCCAGTAAGCCAATTAATGATGCAATACTTCAGGATTTATTCTTAAGTGCTCAAAGTGCATCCTCATCTCACAATGTTCAGGCATATAGCATCATAGTAGTGAAGGATAAGGAGAAGAAGGATAAGATATCTAAATTAGCAGGGGATCAGAAATGGGTTAGAGAATGTCCAGTTCTGCTGGTGTTCTGTGCTGATTTATTCAAGATGAAGACTGCTTGTGAAATGAATGATGCCCCCTATGCATTAAATGGCATTGAGAATCTGATAGTGGGGATTGTGGATACTGCTTTGGCAGCACAAACCCTACTAATCGGTGCCGAGTCCTATGGTTTAGGAGGAGTATATATTGGGGGTATTAGAAATGATGTGAATCAGGTTTCCCAGCTGTTGGAGTTACCAGAATATGTTATTCCCATTGCTGGTATGTGCTTAGGATATCCTGATGATAATCCAGGGAAAAAGCCAAGACAACCCCTTAGTATAGTGGTTCATGATGAATACTATAGAAAGGATAACATTGTTCCTGGACTTCTAGATTATGATGATATTATGTCTGAGTATTATTCAAATAGAACAGACGGAGAGAAAACCAGTGGTTGGACTGAACTAATGGCTGAATATCTTGCTTCTGAAAGAAGGTTGGACTTAAAAGAATTTATCATTGAAAAAGGGATAAAAATCATTTGATTTAGGTTATGGTTTATTATATAATCGAGAGAAAAGATTTTTAAGGAGCAATGAAAAACTTCATTTTTATCTGAGTATAATTGACACAGATTCTCATATTTTGGCAAGTTGGGATTTTAGTTGAGAGGTATTGATTAGAATTCCTTAAGATATTGCATTAAACAAATAAGGAAAGGGAAGGTGGAGTTATGTCAACAAACAAGAGAAGAATAAGCTTATTACTAGTATTGGTTCTAGGTCTGTCAATGATATTGACAGCATGTGGTGGAAGCAGTACTCCAGCAGCGAAAGAAGAAATAGTTATAAAGTTTAGCCACAATCAACCAACAACAAGCCCCGAGCACGTTGGAGCAGAGAAGTTTAAGGAAGTTGCTGAGGCAAAGAGTGACGGTAGAGTTAAAGTTGAAATATACCCAGCAGGACAGATGGGAAGCTTAAGAGAGCAGGTTGAAGGAGTTCAGATTGGAACTATAAATATCAGTATGCAGCCAAGTGCGGTTATCTCTCCTTTTGTGGATGATATTAAAGTATGTGATCTTCCTTACATATGGCCAAGTGACAGGGAGGCAACCTATGAAGTTTTAGATGGGGAAGTGGGCAAGGAATTACTTGGTAGATTAGATCAAGGCGGATTCCATGGATTGGGATATTGGTTTGGTGGATACAAGCTATTCACAACTAAGAACACACCTATTAACAGCCCAAGTGATTTCAGAGGAGTAAAGATGAGAGTTATGGAAGCTCCAATATTAATATCACAGTATAAGGCTTGGAATGCAAACCCAATTCCATTGGCATATGCAGAGCTTTACAATGGCTTGCAGCAAGGTATTGTAGAAGGACAAGAAAACCCACTACAAACAATTTACTTAAATAACTATCATGAGGTTCAGGATTATATAATAAAGAGCTACCATGGTGTTATGATGTATGTAATGATTGCAAATAAAGGATGGTATGACGGACTTCCAGCAGATATTCAAGCTATAATAAATGAAGCTGAATACGAAGGAAGAGTAGCAGCGCGTAAGGCATTAGGTGAAACTGAATCAGATTATGAAGAAAAAATCAAAGCATCAGGAGTAAACTTCTATGAGTTAACTCCAGCAGAAATTGAAGTGTTTACAGAGGCATCAAAGCCTGTGCATGAAGAGCACTACAGTGGAGAATGGCAGAAAGAATTCATTCAAAGATTATACAAAGCAATTGATGATGCAGTGAAGAATTAGCAATGAGAAGGTGGTATGTGGCCAAGTATTAAACATGCCACCTTTTTCTTAAGTAGGGAGGGATTTGTTTGAAATTTATTAATAAACTTGAGGAGAACATTATTGGAGTTGGACTTCTCACTTCAGTATTATTGGTGTTTGTAAACGTAATATTACGATATATTCTTAAAAGTAGCTCTACTTGGATTGAAGAGGTAGTAAGATATTTGATTATCTGGATTACATTTATTGGCTCAGCAGTTTGCTTTAGAAGAATGTCCCATATGGGTATAGACCTTATTTTCTCATTTGTAAAGGGTGGACTTAAAAAGACTGTGGAAATATTTATCATCATAGCATCCATAGTGTTTATGTCCTTTATGTTTAAATATGGAATAGATTTGGTTGTATTCACTAGGGCATCTGGCCAAATAACTCCGGCTCTTGGTGTAAAGCTGTATATGATATATGTGGGAATTCCATTTGGTGCATTCCTATCATTGTTTGAACTTGTACAGCTACTGTTTAAAAAGCTAAAGGAAGTACCAGCACAATAAACTACCAAGAAAGGAGGAGTATAAGAAATGATTACCGCTTTATTAGTCTGTATGACAATACTATTGTTTAGTGGAGCTTCAATTTATGTAGCTCTAGGATTATCATCATTTATTTCAATTGTACTATTTAGCGACATTGCACCAATGATTCTAATTCAGAGATTCTTTGGTGGTATAGATAAATTTGCATTGATGTCATTGCCTTTCTTTATCCTTGCTGCAAACCTCATGGATAGAGGAGGACTTTCAGATAGAATACTTAAGCTTTCAAGGGCATTGGTTGGTCATATTGCTGGAGGCGCAGGATTAACCACGCAGTTGGCATGTATGTTCTTTGGAGCATTGTCAGGATCTGCACCTGCAACTGTAATAGCAATAGGAAAGACCATGTACCCTGAACTTATTAGATCAAGGTTCAAACCAAGCTTTGCATCTGGACTTTTAGCTTCAGCAGGAGCCATAGCTCTTATAATTCCCCCAAGTATTACAATGATAATATTTGGTGCAACAACAGGTGTATCCGTTGGAAAATTATTTATGGCAGGTCTGGGAGCAGGAATTGTCTATGGTATAGTGGTTCTATTTTACATATATCTCCATGCTAAGAAGCATAAGCTACTTACAGAAAACAGAGTAAGTTTATCAGAGCTACTACATGCTTTCATTAATTCCATAGGAGCTCTCATGGTACCAGTTATAATTCTTGGTGGAATATATGGAGGTTATTTCACACCAACGGAGTCAGCTGCCGTTTCCGCAGTATATGCCCTGATTGTGGGGATGTTCATTTATAAGGAAATAAAGCCTTCAGATCTACTTAAAATATGTAAGGATTCTGCAGTTTCAACAGCTCAGGTACTGGTTTTAATTGCCTCAGCTCAAGCCTTAGGATGGATTTTAACCGTTGGACAGGTTCCACAGTATGTTACTCAGGAGTTATTGGTGAATATTTCTTCTCCACTGGCATTCTTTATGATACTAAATATCCTTCTACTAATAATGGGGATGTTTATGGATGCAACAGCGGCTATTATAATTTTAATGCCAATCACTTTCCCAATGGCCATGAATCTTGGGATAGATCCAGTACATCTTGGGATAGTTGTAATTGCCAACCTGGCAATAGGACAGTTTACTCCCCCATTTGGACTTAATATATATGTTACCAATTCCATTAGTAATTTGAGCATGATTGAGATGATGCCAGGACTGATGAAATTCCTTGTAATTAACATAGTAGCACTTTTACTGATAACCTATGTACCTTCAATATCACTATTCCTTCCTAATCTATTGTAAATTTAGGAGGTAAATATGCAAACAGTTGAAAGAACATTAAGCTTACTTGAATATTTAAGTGAATTTAAAGATGGTGTTGGAGTAAATGAAATAAGTAATCACCTTGATCTGCCATTAAGTACAACCCATAGACTATTAACAGCTCTAAAAAATAATGGATATGTAAGTCAAGATTATTTAACCAGAAGGTATTCTCTGGGGATTGGGGTTCTTACATTGGCAGTTAAGCTACTTAATGAAATGGATATAGTTCAAATTGCCAAACCGATGCTAAGTGAATTAAGTACAAAGTATGGGCAGTTGGTATATATTTCAGTATTGAAAAATAACAAGGTTATCTGTGTGGATATGGTGAATAATGCAAAGAATATGAGGTATTTTGTGCAAATCGGAACATCAATGCCAACATATTGCGCAGCATCAGCCAAGGCAGTAGTTGCATACCAAGATGAAGATCTTATAAATAATATAATAGATAATGAAAAATTCTACCCATTTACAAAGCGTACAATAACAAGTAAGGATATGGTTATTGAAGAGTTGAAGAAGGTGGAGAATCAAGGTTATGCAATTTGTGATGAAGAAATGGAAGAAGGAGTTCAAGCAATTGCTACTCCAATTAGAGATAGGGAAGGGAAAGTAGTTGCTAGTGTGACTTTAATGCTTATGGGAAAATATCATTATAATCTGGAACAATTGGTATTTGACATGAAAGAAACATCCCTTAGTATCTCAAGATATTTAGGATACATTCAATCGTAGGGAGTGAACAAGATGAAAGACTGTTTGGGAACAGTTATATCAAATGAATTTTTAAGCGATAGATATTATTTGATTAGACTAAAATGTGATGAAATAGCTTCCACAATCAAGGAGGGACAGTTCGTTCTATTCAGGTGTTCTGATGGAAATGACCCTCTTCTTAGAAGACCCTTTAGCGTATATAGATACTTTCCTCAATCAGGAGAAATTGAATTTGCATACCTTCTAAAAGGCAGGGGTACAGAGCTTATGACAAGGTTAAAACAGGGAGATAAGGTGGAAATACTTGGACCATTGGGGAACTATTTTGAAATTGGAGAAAGTACCACGGGAATAGCTGTTCTTGGTAGAGGTGTAGGAATTGCTTCTGTTGCGGTACTAGCGGAAAAGGCAGCTAAAGAAAACCTATATTCTCTAGCAATTCTAAGTGGAAGAAATCCAGGATCAGTTATTGGGAAGGATTTTTTAACTGAAGCCGGATGTGAGGTAGTGGGTCTAAATGATGAAGAAGGTACCAGTGGTATTGATGGTATTAGAGATATTCTAACGGACAGAATAGAAAAAGGCCTGATTCAACAGATATATTCCTGTGGATCAAATCGTATGGGAAAATTGGTCAAAGATCTTAGTATTAAGTACAATCTTGACTCCTACATATCATTTGAAGAACACATGGCATGTGGAATTGGCGTATGTAAAGGCTGCACATGTATGACTAAAGATGGATACAAAACAGTATGTCATGATGGGCCAGTATTTGGAATAGGGGAGGTGGATTTATAATGATACCTAATACCAAAGTCCAAATTAGAAATATTTTAATGAACAATCCAGTAATGCCAGCATCTGGTACGTTCGGAATAGAAATGAGCAACTTAGTAGACTTTAACAAACTGGGAGCAATGCTTCCAAAGAGCATCACATTTAATCCAAAAGAGGGAAATCCTCCAAGGAGAATAATGGAAACCCCCAGCGGAATGCTAAATGCCGTTGGTATTCAGAACAAGGGAATACACCATTTTCTTCAACATGAAATACATGAATTTGAAAAATTCACATCACCTTTAATTATTAGCATTTCAGGGTACAGCAGGGAAGAGTTTATAGAAATGGTGAAGCTTCTTGATGCAAGGGAAGGAGTGGATGGAATAGAACTTAATATTTCCTGTCCAAACCTTGCCGTAGGAGGAGAATCCTTTGGAATGGACCCAGTTGCTACTTATGATATTCTGAGGGCAGTAAGAAGATATACAGACAAGGCCATTATTGCCAAATTAACGCCAAATGTGGGAGATATTACTCTTATAGCTAAAGCAGCCCAAGAAGGTGGAGCAGATTCAGTTTCCCTTATTAATACAGTCACTGCAATGGCCATTGATATAAGAACAAGAAAACCCATACTTGGGAATATAACAGGGGGATTATCAGGCCCTGCCATTAAACCATTGGCAGTGAGAATGGTCTGGGAAGTTGCAAATGCTGTAACCATACCTGTTATAGGTGTAGGAGGAATAATGAATGCAAATGACGCCATTGAATTTATTATTGCTGGTGCATCCGCAGTACAAGTTGGAACAGCAAACTTTGTAATTCCATCCATAATGGAGGATATTATACAGGGAATTGAAAAGTATATGGTGGATTATAATTTTGGCAGCATCAAGGAACTAAGTGGAAGCATTATAACTGGTAACAGTGTAAATACATGTAATTAAGGGAGGATAATTTCCTCCCTTTTACAATTTAAATAAGAACCATTTGCAGGTAGATATTTCATATTTTAGCTCAAATAATTTCTGAAGATCTTGGATAACACCTTCACATCTATATATAACCATCCTGTTTCCACCAAGTTTCTCTTCTTCCTGAAATAGAACCTTATCTACTTTTATTACTATTTTCAATTTGTCTTCACCTTCAAGTCTGAACCTTAGGGGTATGGGGTAAGTATCACTTTTGAACCAGGCAATCATCTCTATTGGCTTCATAAGTACTTTCATATAAAATGGCGTATGGAAAACGCCTATTCACTTCCTTCCATTTAAAGTATACTCGACATCATTGGATAAGCTTCTTCCGCCACCACGCCACCTATTATTGGATCTATACCAGAATATAGAAAACAAGATCTGATAACTGAGTTTTGACCATATCTTAGCCTGATACTATCTATTGTTCTATCCAACATTTCTTCTTTCTTATTTATGCTTTCTAAAATCGAAAGCTGAAAAAAATCATTGGATACCAGTTGGGAAAGATTTATTGAAAAATTTCTCAACGGTTCTCCTTGCCACATTTCATCAAATAGATCCCTGGCCGTCTTGTAGATGGTATTGGTGCAATTGGTGGGCACTATAAGTTTTCTCTGGTGGGAGTAGGAAAAAAACATGTGGTTTTTAATGGAAACAGATATTACTTGACCACAGGAGTTAAGATCTCGGGATCTCAGTCCAATCATTTCTGATATGGCTAGAAGGACCTTATGGGCCTCTTCTTTACTTTCCACATCAAAGGGCATGGTAGTTGAATTGCCAACGGATTTAAGGGGTATAAGGCCATTTTTCACAGGGGAATTCTCTATTCCATTGGCATATTCCCATATAAGTAGCCCTGGTTTCTTTAGCCATGAGTGGATATAATCCCTTTTTGTATTAGCCAGATCTCCTATGGTGAAAATGCCCCGGGACTGAAGTTTTTTTTCTGTTCTTGATCCAACCATAAAAAGATCTCTGATGGGAAGAGGATGCATCTTATCTTTAATTTCATTTTGGAATAGGGTATGTATTCTATCTGGCTTTGAAAAATCAGAAGCCATTTTGGCCAGTAGTTTATTGGGACCTATTCCTATATTTACAGTAAATCCAAGATTATTTTTTATTTCCTCCTTAAGCCTAAGGGCTGCATCTAAAAAGTATTCATCTCTGTTGGAAAAATCCAAGAAGGCCTCATCAATGGAATACCTTTGAATATTTGGAGAATACTTTTCTAATACTTTTATCATCTCATCACTGGCCAATACATATCTTGGATAATTGGGAGGTACTGAAACCAATTCGGGACATTTCTCCTTTGCTGAATGTACACTCTCTCCAGTTATAATCCCATATTTTTTTGCAGGAATGGATTTTGCAAGCACTATTCCATGCCTTTTTTCCTGGTCTCCACCTACGATGGATGGTATATTCCTTAAATCTATGCATGAGCCGTGCTGAAGTCTGTAAACAGCCTCCCATGAAAGATAGGCGGAGTTTACATCTATATGAAAAACAACTCTTTCAGACATAAAAATCTCTCCTCTGTGAATTCCATTGGCGGTGTATTTTGTAAGATAATATTATCAGAACAAGTGTTCGAAGTCAAGGGGAAAAATATTATTCCATATATGAAACAGGTTAATGTATAATTAGAGTAATAGAAAAAATAAGGAGCGAAAGCCATGAAAGTTCTGTTTATAAGACCAGATTTGGGAATTGAAAAAAGAAAAGATTTACTAGTAAGGACAAAAGAGCCACTTGAATTAGTAGCATTGGCTCAGTTTGTTCCAGAATATCTTAAGGATAGAGTAAGGATAAGCTTGTATGATATGTATTTGGAAAAAATACCATACAAGAACATACTCTTAAGTGAAAATCCAGATTTAGTATTATTCAGCTATGAGGAAGGTCTAGATGATCATATTAAGAAGTATGGCTTACTGACAAAGGAAATAACTCCCAATGCTTTGACTGGGGTTATCGGAGAGGAAGATGAAGATTTTTTGGAAATAGATTTTCAATTGGGAAAAAGCCCCTACTCTTCATTTATGGAAATTCTACTGGGAATAGAGACAGAAAGAAGTATTGAGGAAATACTAATTAAGGTTAAAAGTGTAAGAAATAAGGAAAGAACAGAGGAGATTAATTTAAGTCAGTTTAAGATGGAAGATAGATACGTTAAAATGTATAACTTTCTTCAATATGAAGGTATAAGGGATGTATTTTCAATAAAGAGATTTTCCAATGATGATAATCTCCATAGGGAAATGGACCATGGTGAATTAAGGGAAATTAAAGATATCATTGATGATATTGAAGAAAGAAGCATGGGAGTATACCTAAAGGATGGCGATCTATTCCTGGATGGCAATAGACTGAAAAGCCTAATAGAAGCTCTGGAAGAAAGAGATTTAAAGGGAGTATATATAGCTAGAGGAGATATTTATACCATTATTGTTCAAAGCAGCTTAATGGAAAGATTTTCAAAATTAGGCTTGAAGACAGTGGTACTCGATCTAGAATTTCCACAGGATGAGGAAGGATGGATAAAAATAAAGGAAGCAATCATGGTATTAAGATCAATTAATGTTGAGCCATTATTTGTATTAAGGGAAGAATTATCCAAAGAGGATGAAGAGGCATTGGTATTTTTCCTTAAGGAGAACAAGGAAGGACTTATACTACTTAAGGAAAGAGCCTATGGGAATAATAGGAGCATATACAAGGATCTTTCCTTAAGCTTTGGCATTAATTTAAGGTGGACCAAGGATTTTGGAGTTTTAGAAGCCTTAAGAAGAAGCAAAAAATACAAGGAAGCTTTAAATTAAGCTTCCACTTCTTTTTTAACAACTATTTCATAGGTTATGGGAGCTGCCTTATTTAACATGGCAGAAACGCCACAATATCTGTCCTTGGATAGTTTCACTGCTCGTTCCAACTTATCCAGAGGGAGATCTTTCCCAAAGAAGGTATATATAAGATGAATTCTTGTATACACCTTTGGATGAGTATCAGAGGAATCAGCTTCCACAGAAATCTGCATGTGGGATAATTCAACTTTCATTTTGTCCAGAATCATCTTTACATCAACCCCAGTACAACCAATAAGACCAGCCAATAGAAGAACCTTTGGACTTGGGCCTCTGTTTTCACCCCCGATTTCCTCAGTGGCATCAGTTATAAAGGTATGACCATTTATATCCATTTCCCAAGCCATTTTTCCTTTAAGATTTGCATCAAGTTTAGTATACCCCATTTAAATCCCTCCAGCTATTAATAGCTTTTTGATACCCTTAAAACTTAAGCAGTAATCTTTTTAACCAGCTGCTTGGTGTAAATATCCAGGAGTTCTTTTTCTGAAACATCACAGCTTCTCTTATCTAGTATTACTTCACCTTTATCCATCATTATAATTCTTTGGGAATATTTTAAGGCATCACTCATATTATGGGAGATCATAACTGTTGTAATGTTATTTTTCTCAATTAATTCTTTGGTTTTTTCCATAACCACAAAGGAAGTTTTTGGATCCAACGCAGCTGTATGCTCATCAAGAAGTAACAGGTCAGGATCCTTCATTGTTGCCATAAGAAGGGAAAGACTTTGTCTTTGTCCTCCTGAAAGAAATTTCACCTGGGTGTGAATCTTATTTTCCAAGCCCAGGTCCAAAGTCTTAAGAAGCTCTTTGTAAAATGGTATGGAGTCCTTTTTAACCAGATTCCTCAAGGAAAAAGAGTCACCTTTCTTATTTGCAAGGGCTAAATTTTCCAGGATGGTAAGACTTGGAGATACTCCAAAGGATGGGTTCTGGTGAACCCTACCAATGTTTGAAGATCTCTTCTCCTCAGGCAGGAGGGATATATCCCTGCCCTTTAGTAGGATTTTACCACTGTCCAAGGGAAGACTTCCGCTTATAAGGTTTAAAAGGGTGCTTTTACCACATCCATTGGCCCCCACAATAGCAGTTGATTCACCTTCTATAAATGAGAGGCTAAAATTTCTGAAGACATTTATTTCATGATCTGTTCCAAGATTAAAACTCTTCCACATATTTTTTACTTCTAACATCAGACTTCCCTCCTTTCTTTTTTAGGCTATTAATAAATGGTGAAGAAAAGTTATTGTAGGATATGAACACTATTACAATAAGAGCACTTACAGCCTTAAGATCACTGGGGCTAAGGCCTAAGTCAATGGCAAATCCACCAATAAGTCTATATGAAATTGCACCAAATATTGCCCTTGTGGTCAATTTAATTTTATTAGAGCTTCTTTTGATACTGTCACCTATTATTATTGATGCCAGGGCGATTACTATAATTGAACTACCCATTGTAATGTCAACAAAGCCTTGATACTGAGCCATTAAAGCTCCACTAAAACCTACTAAACCATTGGAGAGCATAAGTCCTAGTATCTTATAGGTATTGGTACTTTTACCTAATGATTTAACTAAAACTTCATTGTCTCCAGTGGCAATAAGAAGATATCCTATTTCTGTCTTTAAGAACATATCCAGTAGAATCTTAATAGAAATAATTATAATTGCCAATAGTAATAATGTTGGAACATCTCCATAAATGGATTTGTAATTGAACAAAGGTATGTTTGCTCTTCCATTTAATCTCAGATTAAATGAATAGAGCATTGTCATGGTCAATATCCCCGATAGAAGAGGACGGATTTTAAGTTTTACAAACAACAAAGCAGTCATTAATCCAGCCAATGATCCGAAGACAAAGGCTAATCCTGTGGATATAATGGGATTAAAACCTGCCAGGGCAAACTTGGCAAACACGAAGGCACCAAGGGGGAAGGTACCTTCTACGGATAGATCTGCCATGTCCAATATTTTATAAGTCATGATTACTCCCATGGCAAGGACTGAAAAGATAAGTCCTTGCTCCAGGGAAGTTAGTATTAGTGTATTCATGTGAGTCCCTCCTTAGGTGTTAATTACCCACTGCTTGTGCATCCTTAAATACGGGATTGTTCACATCAAGTCCAAGCTTTGAAAGTGTATCTGGATTAAATACTGATGTTGTTTCCTTAGCTGACTCAGCTGGTATTTCTGATGGGTTTTTACCATCCACAAGGATTAATTTAGCCATTTGAGCAGTTTGCCTTCCCAGTTCAAAGTAGCTGATACCATCAGAAACCAATAATCCACCATCAACCATGGAACCTTCAGCTCCAACGGATATGATTCCTGCATTGTTAAGCTTATCTGCAACTATGGCAATGGCTGAAGCGATCATATTATCTGTTATTGCATAAAAACCATCTATATTTTTAATAAGCGAATCCATTGCTTGAGGGATATCATTAATATTTGATACTCCCATGGCAACTATTTCCAAACCCAGTTCCTTGGCTAACTCCTCAGCCTGATTAACCTGTATCTCTGAATTTACCTCACTGGTGTTAAAAAGAATTCCAATCTTTACAATGGAGGGATCAAGCTTCTTAAATGTTTCAAGCTGAGCCTTCATGGGAGTGGCATCGCTTGTTCCAGTAACATTTCCTCCAGGACTATCCATGGATTGAACTAATTCAGCTAAAACAGGATCAGTAACGGCACTGAAAAGTATGGGAATTTCATTTGTAGCCTGCTTAGAACTTTGAGCTGCTGGAGTGGCGATTGCATATATTAAATCAACCTTATCTCTAGCAAATTTCTGAGATATGCTTAAGGATGTTGGAATATCACCCTGTGCGTTCTGGTATACAAATTCTACCTCAACTCCTGCTTCTTTAAGAGCTTCTTCAAAGCCAAGTCTTGCATCATCCAATGCTGGATGTTCAGCAAGCTGGTTAATACCTACAATAAACTTCTTTTCCGGTGATGATGATGTGGATGCCGTACACCCACTAAGTAAACTCACTGCTAACAAGATTAATAAAGCTGATTTTAAAATACCTTTTGTCATTAAATTCTCCTCCTTAAAATTAAAATAAAAAAATCTTCCATCTCTATAAATCCGAAGATTCATAGGGACGAAAGATATTCTCACGCGGTACCACCCATATTATGGCAAATGCCATCACTTTTATCAGACCTAACAGTCTTATCTCTTTTAACGGCGAGCATCCCGTATAGACCTACTTGATATACTTTTGGCCTATAAGCTTAGGAGTGTATATTTCTCAGTGACGTATTGTCAGTTTCCACCAAACACTGACTCTCTTTGAATATCGTACTTTGAGTTTCTCTCCTTCAACGCTTTTATGTATTAAATAGTATTCTAGACCTAATACATATTTTTGTCAACATGTTTTTTTAATAATTTTTAAAAGTATTTTGTGTTAGAATATAGTTATGAGAAATTGGAGGGATTTATTTATGGACAGAATACTAAAGGATATGGAATTTATTGTACAGCTGGATAAGATGAAGACTGTTCTAAGACAAACACAATTAATTGGCTCAGAGCAAAGGGAAGACGATGCCCAACACTCCTGGCATATAGCAGTTATGACAATGGTATTATCAGATTATGCTGATGAAAAGATCGATTCAAGCAAGGTTATCAAGATGTTATTGATCCATGATTTGGTTGAACTATATGCTGGTGATACATTTTGTTATGATGCAAAGGGAAATGAAGATAAAAAATCAAGAGAAATGGAAGCCGCTGATAAAATATTTGGGATGCTAGATGAGAATAAAGCCAAAGAATTTAGAAGTCTTTGGGATGAGTTTGAAGATATGGAAACCCCGGAAGCTTTGTTTGCAGCATCCATGGATAGACTCCAGCCAATGCTGAATAATTACTATAATGGTGGCGGCACCTGGAAGAAGCATGAAATAGCTCAAAGGGATATTTTCAAGAGGATTAGTCCAATGGAAAAATCTTCAAAAAAACTATGGGAGTTTGTGGAATTTATGTTGGATGATGCCTATAACAAGGGATTAATAAGTAAAAAATAGCAGGAGATGATAAGATGACTTTAGAAAGTGTTAGAGAGCACATCAATAGGGATAACTTAGATATTGAACTGTATGAATTAAAGGAGAGTACAGCCACTGTGCCCCTGGCAGCCAAGGCCCTTGGAGTAGAACCAGGGATGATTGCCAAATCCATGGCCATAAGGTTAAAGGAGGAGGATATTATCATCCTAGCCAAAGGCGATGTTAGACTTGATAATAAGAAATTTAAGTCCATTTTCAGGGAAAAGGCCAGGTTCATAAGCGGAGAAGATATCTTTGGAGCAACGGGTCACCCAGTGGGTGGAGTATGTCCATTTGGGTTGAGTAGAAAGTTAAAGGTATATTTAGATGAGTCTCTTAAAATATATGAATATGTATACCCCGCAGCAGGTAGCCCTAATGCATGCATGAAGATAAGTCTTGAATACCTTAAAGAGGTTACAGAAGGAGAATGGGTAGATGTATGTATTTAGATTTATCCTCATGGCATTGATTAGTCTATCATTAATGGGTTGTAGTGTTAATAGTGGTGAAATTATAGAAATTATAAAACATGAATATCCTAGATTAGATATAATTCAGGAAGACATGGTGGAGAAAAGTTTAATAGTTGAGAAAATAGTTATACCTAATGGAGAAATATATATCTATGAAAAGGAGTTTTCATATCACTTGGGAATTTTATTTCAGGATAAAGAATTTTACTTAGGTGAATTATCCATGGAGAATACACCTGAAGGTTTGATGGGTTTTGAAGAAATAGGAAATGTTATAAAGGCACATGGAATATTAGGTGCAAATTATAGCAAGAGTTTCTATTTGTTCTTAGGGGATGATATGGTTGTATATTCCATAGATGGGAATACATCAGAAGAGTTAGAAGAAAACCAACTAATAGTTTATTCTCAAACAGGGACGATTCCACAGCTTAAAATATATTACTTATGCTATAAAAATAGCTTCTTTGGAGATATAAACACTCAACTGGAGTTGGATGCTTCATATATGGAAGAAGGCAGAATTATAGGTATTAATAAAGAAGGTAATGAAGAGAAATTTATTCATGATGGAGGAATCCTTAAAAGGGTAAAATAGAATTATATGAATGTATATACCACTTGCAAAGCTATTTGTAAGTGGTATAATTGTGTTGGAATCGCTTTAAAGTGAAAAATATAAAAGGAAGTGGATA
>JAUWAD010000122.1 GCA_030602225.1 Bacillota bacterium
TTCAACATCAGACATTCCTTCCAGTACGGCTCTAGCCTTTTCCCTGCAATTATCATAACCACAAGCACTACAATCCAACTCATCTGTTTCTTTAGTCTTTCCCATTCTAGCCAGGGTCTTTTCTATATCTGTTTCCCTAAAATCCTCCTTTTTTAGAAGATTTTCTCTGTATGTATAACCCAGATCCAGGTCTTTGAAAATCAAAGGGCTACTAGCTCCCTCCCAACCCGTATATGCATGTTTTTTTACCAGTTGTTTCCTTAAAAAAGTACCATATGTGTTCTTTGGAATGCAAGGACCAGATATACAGGACTCATTGCAAGCATTAAGTTCAATGAATGTTTTACTTAACAAGCCTTTCTCCATTTCATTGAGGATTTCTTTAACTTCCAGTATCCCTTCCACATGCAATATATCATAACCTTCCTTATCTAATATTTCTTTAAATCCTTCTGAAATTCCTCCCTTTAACGGATAACTTTTACCTCTAAGTTCTCCCCAGGTAGTAGGTTCCTTAGGTTCCATCTGTTCCACTGATATACAGTATTCAAAGAAAATCTGATTTATCTCTTCCATAGTTAAAACAGCATCGATGATTCCCTCATTATTATACATTAAAGGTTCGCATTTTTTACTTAAGCAAGGGCTTATAAAAACTGCAAAACAGTCTCTATCTTGATTTTTAACTGCTTTGCCAGTGGCTATCATAGGAGATACCACAGGTAATAGGTAGTTTGCAACACCTTTATAGTACCTCCTTATTAGAAGGTTTACTGTAGGGCAGCAACTGGAAATCCCGTATTTGGGTTTTTCCATTTCCATGTACTCCCCATATAGTCTTGTTACTTCTTCTGCTCCTGCTGATACTTCGATAACTTTATCAAATCCCAACAACTGAAGACCCCTTATAAATCCTCCCTTATTCTTATAAAATCCTGCAAAAGAAGGAGCAATAAGGGCTATCATATTCAAATCCTTCTTAAAAGCATTCATAACCTTGTCAATATCGCTTAGCACATTTCTTGCATTTTGTGGACATGCAAGAAAGCACTGTCCGCAAGCAATACATCTCTCATCATCGATTATGGCTTGATGATCACTAAACTTAATGGCTTTTACAGGACAAGCTCTAACACACTTATAACAATTTTTGCAATTTGCATCCTTAAAGTTCATAAGCTGCATTGTATTTCTCCTTTATCATCTCATCTAGTATATTTATAATGCTTTCTTTGGATGCTGAAAAATGTTTCTCATTTATTTTCAAGCTTACACCTTCAGTACAATGTCCAATGCAAAAGCATCCTTTCAATTCAATTTTCCCCTCCAAATTGTTGTTCTTTAAATAATATTCAATTTCCTTTATTACATCATATGAACCCTTAAGATGACATGAGCTACCCACACATATCTCTATTATCATAATAACCTCCTATGTAATTCGTATTTTGTTATATAATTAACAATCCCAAGCAAAAAAAAGGGGTCCTACCCCTATTTCATCTTCATACTTATTCCTATATTATCTTCCCATGCTTTTGCTATTGGTCTGATTATTCTGGGTCCAATTTTTGATATGACTACAAGCTGTGATGCATCTCTTTCTATACTCTTTACAAAGTCAATCCTTCTTCCAACAACATCTATCTGATTCCAACCATCTTCCAGAATAGCGAAGCCTTTTATCCTATAGGCATCTGATTTAATCTCATCTATGAATTTAATAACCTCATCCTTCTTTAGGGGTTCACTAAAATCAATTAATATGGTTTTTGGTTTGTTTTCTGGAGCATTTGTTGTATCCTCAGTCTCACTCCAGGAATACTTTAATAAATCCTCTTCCAGAAACTTATAATCTAGTCTACCAAAGTTGGCAGTCTCCACTGGTACTTTTGGATTAATGGATTTTATCTTTTCAATGGTTTTTGAAAGGGTATTATCATCTACCAGGTCTGTTTTACTAAGTACAGCCAGATGACAATGCTTGATCTGTCTCTCAACGGTTTCCAAATCTTCCAGCTGTTCTAAGAAATTATTGGCATCAGTTATACAAATTGCTCCTTTGTAATTGTATACATCCCCTTTTACATATTCTACTCCTTGGAGTATCTCACCAATATTTGAAGGATCTGCCAGTCCCGATGATTCCACGAATAAATACTTAAGGTCTTTATCTGCCATTTCCACCATGGCGTTAGCAAAATTAAGTTTTAAGCAGGAACAAAATATGGAGCCTCTATTAAGTTCAGTTAACTCTAATCCATCTTTCCTAATTATTTCACCATCGATGCTTATTCTTCCAAACTCATTCATTATGACTCCCACTTTATCATACTGTAAGTCACTTAAAATATTAGTTAGAAATGTAGTTTTTCCAGCCCCTAAAAATCCTGTTAATAAATATAAGTCAATTTTCTTGTTCAAATCAAAATTCTCCTATTCATTAATATTCTATAGTTGGCAAATTTTTGCCTTTCTATTACAGATACAGTTTTCTTTTTGATTAGTTAAAAAATCTATGTACTCCATCAAATCTTTAATAGTTTCTTTATTGATTGAATAATTTACCCATTTACCTGCTTTTTTCCCAACCACCAATCCTGATTTTACGAGAATTTTCATATGATGAGATATTGTAGGTTGAGTTAACTCCAATCCATCCATAATATCACATGCACACATTTCTCCACAGGAGAGCATATCCAATATCAACAGTCTGTTTTTGTCCCCCAAGGCCTTCAATACATCAACTCTTCTGTCCATACCCTCACCCCTTTATATTTAAATTTATCTATCTGTATGTTAAAATAATAACCCACTTTCGTGGGTTTGTCAACAATATTTCCAATATTTTCTTATTATTTCAAGAATTTCTTAAAATCATCCACCGATGCAACTCTTCCAGTCATTACAACCTTTTCATCTATCACAATCCCTGGAGTGCTTAGAATTCCGTACTTCATCATGGTTACCAAATCGGTTACCTTCTCCACTTCCCCAGGTATTTTAAGCTCGTCTAAGGCCTTTAGTGCCTAGTCATAGGATTTGTCACATTTATCTCAACCTGTGCCTAAAATTGTTATAATCATAAATTACCTCCTTACCAATTTATTCCAAGGAATAATATCAAAAATAATATTTCTTGATTGAACTGTCTCCACTTCTACAATTGGGTTGTAATTATTTAATATATAATCCTTTAGGTAACCTGAGTATACAAATTCTAAGTTCTTATTGCCCATTATATCCATTGGTGATGTTAATCCTGGATGTTTCTTAGTTATGGCTACTCCACTTTTTAGCAGTAACTCGGATACAAACTGGGAGCAAAAATAGCTATATTCCCTACTCATCGGGTAGTGGAACATTGCTGTTATTACCCCTAAAAGATTATAGTTATACTTTTTACTTTGACTTTTAAATCTCTCCAGTTCATTCACTATACTCCAGTATTGTTCCTCAGTGATTTTAAGTGAGTACAGAGCACATTTTGTTTTTGGAAACTTCTTGCATGTTCCAAATTCAATATCCTCCTTCACAAATCCACCAATAACCGGATTATTTGGCTTTAACCTTCCAAAGCTATAAATATCCTTTAGCTGATGGTCAAAAGCCAGTGACACATGGGTATATGGATCTTTTGTGTAGGCATTTATAGCCTTTGAGAACATGGACCCACTGTGGGTTAATAAAATATATATGGTATGTTTTTTATCCATTAAAATCAACTCCTATTACTACTATTATTGCTATAATATAATACACCGTTTTACCCTTTAGTGCAATAAAAAATATTAGAGATATTTGTCATTGATGTGAATTAACATATCTTATCCATTCGCGGGTTGCAGTTGACTTATATCTGTTATTGCTCCAAATCATTAAAAGGTTCAGAAAAATCTTTGGTTCTAT
>JAUWAD010000103.1 GCA_030602225.1 Bacillota bacterium
ATACTCGAAACTCAAAAGCCTTCATAACAAGCCTCTTGGTGCCCATTGACTCACCTCCAAGTGCCTAAATATAGCTATATTATACCACAAAAGGTGACATTTGCGAATGTTTGTGAGAGTTCAAGGCAAAAGAATGCCCCATTCAACCCACCACTTAAAGAAGTGGGGGTATTCTGGGGTTAAGGGAATAAAAAAGCCTTTAAACCAAACTAATTCTGGTTCAAAGGCTTTTTTAGAAGCATTATAACTCTAACTTTTTCTTAATTAAATCAATATATTTATCCCCTGATCTTTCTCCATACAATATCATACTTAAATATACCTCTGATGTCTGAATATCTTCAGCTAACTTCTTCTGTGTCATATTGATCTCAATCAGCTTTCTCTTAACATCCTCGCCAAACGGGGTTAGCTTTCTTTTTCTCATCAAATCACATCCTAAAAGAAATTTTTGTTCTCTTTTTGTTGATTAATATGATAGAATAGGAGTAATTAATAATCATTATATAAATAGGATATCTCAGATGTCAGATAATGTCAATGCATTTTGTACTTATTCTCTGATGTCCGATACTCGGAGGTGAAATTATGTCCACAATTGGGCAAAGACTAAAAACTGCAAGAAAGGCAAAAAAACTATCATTATTGGAAGTTCGTGATCTTACTGGATTGTCAACAGGGAATTTAAGCGACTTAGAAAACGACAAGTTCTCTCCATCGGCAAATACATTGATCCTACTTAGACAAGTCCTAAATGTAACTATTGATTGGATATTAACTGGCAGTGAACCTATGGAAATTCCTCCTGATGTGGTAATCAAGGAAAAGACCTTAAGTTATTTAGCCACTGATGAAAAAATCCTACTTGATACTTACAATAAACTTACTGATGAAGACAAAAGAAATATAATAGGATACATGAGTTTAATAGCTAATAAGAATAGTTTGTAGTTTTTTTTACCTACATGATTAAATATTAATCATGATTACTTATGACAATCAAAACAACCCATCGAGTATGTCCGATGGGTTGTTTTCTTTATTCAACTGTTACAGATTTGGCTAAATTACGTGGTTTATCCACATCATTGCCCTTGATCAGTGATGTGTGATAGGACAATAGTTGCGGGAATATCACGGATAAAAGTGGCATGAAGATGTTAAAGGATTCTTCAATAAAGATCGTATAGTCGCAAACCTGCTCAAGATCTCTATTTCTATGTCTGGTTACTCCGATAACAAAAGCTCCTCTAGCTTTGACTTCCTTTATATTTGAAACCATCTTATCATAAAGCCCCTGTTGAGTAGCAATTGCAATGACAGGAGTACCTTCTTCAATTAATGCTATGGTTCCATGCTTAAGTTCTCCAGCTGGGAAGGCTTCTGTATGAATATATGAAATCTCTTTTAACTTTAAGGCACCTTCCAAAGCAGTATTATAATCCAATCCTCTTCCAAGATAGAATAATGAATGGTTATCCTTTATCTTATTTGCTACTTCCTTTGAAGACTCATTTACACTTTCTAGGGTTAGCTGAACCTTTTGACTTAAACCTTTTAACTCTTCGAGTATTTCATCATAGCATTCATCCTCTAAAGTTCCTTTAAGTCTACCAAAATGAAGAGCTAACATATAAAAAGCAACTAACTGAGTTGTATATGCCTTTGTGGATGCAACGGCTATTTCTGGTCCTGCCCATGTGTAGAACACATCGTTAGACTCTCTTGAAACTGAACTTCCCACAACATTTGTTATGGATAATATTCTAGCTCCCTTTTCTCTGGCATCCTTAAGAGCCGTTAAGGTATCCAAGGTTTCACCTGATTGGCTAACTACAACAACAAGGGTTCTTTCGTCTATATAATGTTCGTTATATCTGAATTCAGATGCAATATCCGTAATTGTATTTACCTTTAAAAACGTCTGAAAAAGATATCTTCCAATCAAACCAGCATGGTATGCTGTGCCACAACCAACAATATATATTCGATCTATATTATTCAGATCTTCTTTGGTTATTTTGATATTTTCAAGGTAAATATTCCCATCATCATCTAATCTTCTAAAAAGGGTTTCATCAATAGCCTTAGGTTGTTGATATATCTCCTTTAACATGAAATGTTCAAACCCTTCTTTACTTGCTGCCTCCACATCCCACATTATGGTATTTATATCTCTTTTTACTTCCATTCTATCTGGACCATATACTTTATATCCATTTCTAGTTAATCTTATGGTATCTTTATTCTCTAAATACACCATTTTATTAGTGTATTTAAGAATGGCTGGAATATCAGAAGCTACAAAGTATTCACCTTCTCCTATTCCTAAGATAAGCGGACTTTCATGTCTTATTGCTACTATCTCATCTGGATTATCTTTAGCAATAACAGCCAAAGCATAAGCTCCCTTTAGTCTATCTTCTGCTTTAAATACCGCCTCCAACAAATCCCCTGAGTAATAGTAATCAATTAAATGAGCAACAACCTCTGTATCTGTCTCAGACTTAAATGAATAACCCAATCCAACTAATTCTTCTTTGATACTTCTATAATTCTCGATTATCCCATTGTGAACCACAGCTATGGATCCACTCATATTAGTATGTGGATGAGAATTTACATCAGAAGGAGCACCGTGAGTTGCCCATCTGGTATGTCCAATTCCAACATCCCCATTTATAGGGTCGCCTTTTAGATCATTAGCTAAATTGCTTAGTCTTCCAACTTTCTTTCTTGTCTTTAAACCACTTTTATTAATAATTGCTATCCCTGCTGAATCATATCCTCTATACTCTAATTTCTCTAAACCATCCAGAATTATTTCCTGAGCATTTCCTTTGCCAATATATCCAACTATTCCACACATAGTAATCCTCCCTGTAATTGCTTTGTCAAAAAAATATGCGTCGGAGCCCGACGCTATTGGTATTTCACTAATGAATTTATATGATAACCATTCATTTTTTCTCTTCCCTTAAGGAATTCCAGCTCAATAACGAATTCAAGGGCTACAACTTCGCCACCTAGCGATTCAATTAGTTTTGTAGCAGCAGCTACCGTCCCAGCTGTTGCCAACAGGTCATCTACTATAGCCACCCTGTCACCTTTTCTTATGGAGTCTGTATGAATTTCAAGAGTATTACTACCGTACTCTAAGTCATACTCAAAACTGGTGGTTTCTCCAGGTAGCTTCCCTGGTTTTCTAATGGGAACAAATCCCACGCCTAGTCCGTATGCTACAGCAGCTCCAAACAAGAATCCTCTAGCTTCTGGTCCTACTATATAATCTATATTCTTATCTTTTAAGTCCTCTACCATAAGTGATACAGCTTCCTTAAAAGCCTCTTTGTCCCTGGTTAATGTAGTAATATCTTTAAAGCTAACTCCTTCTATTGGAAAATCTTCAATTTCTCTAATTTTCGATTTAAGATCCAATGTTTTTCCTCCTCAGTATTAGGTATTCTTGTGTTCCACACTTACTAATTTTATCATACTTATCTCCATTAAAAAACATTTTTTTACAGTTGATGAAGGTTCTCAGTTATTCTGTTCTTTAGAGGCGAATATAATGCTTCTTTTTCATAATCAGGGTATGCTTTTGATATATAATCCAATACTTCCTTTGCCCCTCTGTCCATACCTTGGCAACCAGCCAGTAAAAGAATATCTCCATGAGCTACTTTTTTCATTGTAAAATCTACTGCTTCCCTTATGGTATCAAATACTATTAAATTAAGTTCAGAGGATTCAATAACCTTCTTTAGTTCTTCCTCTTCACTATCTTTTACCTTGTCTTTATCAGTCACACTTCCAATACTTCTAGTTGCAACCACTTCCTCTAACCCTAGTCTATCTTTCCAGGATAGTAAAGCTTCTGCATTTTCTCTATTTACAGTTGTTCCTCTATTTCCCCTTATGGCATAAATAATATGAACCTTATTCTTCTCCATATCAGAAATGGTTTCAAGGGTACTATTTATGTTCTTAATATTAGCAAAATGGTCATCAATAACTATGAAGTGATCCTCATATATATACTCAAATCGCCTCTCCACACCACCAAACTCCTTAAGGGCTTCCTGTATTATCTTTACATCCACTCCATCACATAGTGCTATGACAATTCCCATCATGGCATTCTCTACTGAGTGATACCCTGGTATTCTCAAACTAACTTCGAATCTATTCCTTTTTATTATTCTGTTATTTAATCTGATATCGTCCTTAATATTCACTATAAATGAAGCCCTGCCCTTATTTAGAGTCACATTCTCACATTGAATCATTCCTCTATCCTTATTGATTGAAAAAGTTACAACTTCAGCCTTAGTGTCATTAATCAAGGAAGCCACCCTATCGTTATCCATATTCAGTATTGCAATGGATGTTTCCTTTGCATTTCGTATAAGACTTGACTTTACCTCCCAGTATCTTTCGAAGCTTCCATGCTGATCTATGTGCTCTCTACTGAAATTATTGAAGGATACAATATCAAAATCAATGTCACTTGTTCGATATAATTCCAGTGCAGATGAGGATACTTCCATGGAAACTCTTTCTATCTTATTCTCTTCCATCTCCTTGAAAATTTCTTGAAGATCATAGCTTTCAGGAGTTGTTAAGTCAGCAATTTTAATACTACCTCCCGTTTTATTTATGACACTGCCTATGATTCCTGAACTATAACCTGCTTTTTGAAATATTGAATCAAGGATAAAGGTTGTTGTTGTCTTTCCATTGGTTGATGTTACACCAATCACCCTCATACTCTTTGAAGGATAATGAAAGAAATTAGCACTTATCTTCGAAAGTGCAACTCTTGAATTTTCAACCTTTATTTGTGGTATCCTTTCCTCCACAAACTCTTCAACTATAACTGCTTTTGCTCCTTTTTCCACAGCCTGGTGGATATACAGATGTCCATCTGTTATATAACCTTTTATGGCCACATAAATATCCCCTGGTTTTACTTTTCTAGAATCATAAGCTATCCCATTAACTTCCAATTCTTCAATTAAATATTCTGTATCAAGGATTTTTAAATCTTTTAATATATCATATAATTTCATATTCTATCTCCTGGTAATTTTCTTAATAACCTTTCTTAATAACAACCAAAAATAATATACCCCTGGTCTCGGGTCCTTAAAGCTCCATATAGCTGGAACCTTTTTTCTAAATAATGATTTGAAAACCTGTAAATAAGTTAGTTGACCTGTTTGTATATAACCTCTAATTGCCAGAATGTCTTCAAATAAGTACCTAAATACATATCCAGTATCTTCCTTTACACTAAACTCAGGTAATGGATCATTTAACATATCCCTATAAGCCACATATGGGAAGTTGACACCGGCCTTATATAGAAGTTCATTTAAAGTTGTTGTTCTAGTATTGATCTCTATCATATAGAACTTTCCATTTTCTGCATCCTTTTTAAACTCAATCTCACCAAATCCACGATAGCCTATTTTCTCTAGAAATGGTATCCCTATATCTGCAAGTTCTTGAACATATTTCTGCTCAGTATATACTGATGCTCCAAAATTGATTGGAAATTGTCTAAGCTTTCTACATGTGACCCAATGTGTCACCTTTCCCTTTTGATCAACATAAAAATCAAAAGTGTACATGTGATCATCAAATCCTGGGATTATCCTCTGAACAACAACATCAATGTCTTCAGCTTTTGCCATATCCAGGTACTTCTTCACATGATCCATATTCTCACAATAAAAGATTTTTCTTCTGAAAGTTGAAACAAATCTTGGTGAGTCCGTTGGTTTTATAATACACGGAAATCCAATAATCTCTTCAATTCTTTCAAATAGATTAGGCTCTGATATCTCCAATGTCTCTGGTACCAACACTCCGTGTTCTTTTGCAAGAAGGTTTAAACTCTCCTTTTTCATAACCCTTGTCCATAATCCCTGTTCT
>JAUWAD010000048.1 GCA_030602225.1 Bacillota bacterium
ATACTCGAAACTCAAAAGCCTTCATAACAAGCCTCTTGGTGCCCATTGACTCACCTCCAAGTGCCTAAATATAGCTATATTATACCACAAAAGGTGACATTTGCGAATGTTTGTGAGAGTTCAAGGCAAAAGAATGCCCCAATCAACCCACCACTTAAAGAAGTGGGGGTATTCTGGGGTTAAGGGAATAAAGTTGAATTGTCCAAAGAAAAGGCCAACAGGAGGGTACTTAAACTATCAGGAGGTGAGCAGCAAAGAGTAGCAATAGCCAGAGCATTATCATATGATCCTTCAATGATTATTGCTGATGAGCCTACAGGAAACCTAGATTCTGAAACAGAATTACAAGTATTAAGGATTCTAAAGAAACTTGCTCATGAAGATAAAAAATGTATAATAATTGTTACTCATTCAGAAAAAGTTGCTGACTATAGTGATATAGTATATAGATTATAAGTCGATAAATGAGAATAAAACACCCTGTATGCTTATTGAGTATACAGGGTGTTTTAATTGATTGGAATTATAAGTTATTATTTTTCTCTGGAACAAAGCCTTCAAATATCAATAGGTCAAAGAAGTCCTTATTACTGTCATACTCAAGTTGTGACTTTACAGTATAGGTTACTGTAAAGGTTCTAAACAAATACTTACTTATATACAGAGATAAGTTATTCTTATCTGGATGATGATAGGCTATGAAGTCGGGCTTGTTTAGAAAACTAAACATTAGATTTGTAAGCATAAAATCTAAAACATAGGAATTCTTTCTTTCCTTTAAAAAATTTGAAGATAATTGACCTCTAATTACCATAGGTCTATTTTTTTTGTACCATAGGACTGGAAATGGATTGAAGGATTCTATCATGTAATCACCCTTGTACTTATCCAAAAGTAGTGCTGATATATCACAGACCTTAGTGTCAGTACTCCTATTGGATTTAAACTCCACGATAATTGGTACCCTTCCATCAACCACATCTAATACTTCTTCCAATGTTGGGATTTTTTCATCTGTGTCAAAAAGTCGTAATCCCAATAATTGGTTATAGGAAAGATTTTCCACTTTCTCATCCAATCCACAAACCCTTTTAAGATTGAAATCATGGATTATAACAGGAATATCATCCTTTGATAATTGAACATCAAATTCTATTCCATAACCCAATTCAACAGCCTTTCTTATTGCCTTAATGCTATTTTCAGGTGCTTCTGAATTATTATCATGAAAACCTCTATGGGCGTAATCTCTGTTTATGAAATTAGAGAAATTTCTACGGTTGAATATTCTAGGCATAATAAGATAGAGATAAAGGGTTATTAAGCCAAGAAGTAAACTTATATACATAGCTAATCTCCTTATCTTCTAATCATCTACATCATAGTGCTCCAATGCACTTTTCTTCTTTGGTGGCTTTGAATCTCCATGTTTTACCATTAGCATAGTTACAAAAGATGCCAGAGAGAAGAATACCGAATATGGGAACAGAGTCCTGTAACTTACATTCTCCAATAGGAATCCTGATAATATGGGAGTGAAGATCTGGGCTGACATGGAGAATGTATAGTATAGTCCAGTGTATTTTCCCACATCACTACTTTTACTCATTTCAACTACCATAGGATATGAGTTTACATTAATGGAGGCCCATCCTATTCCAGTAAAAGCGAATACAACATTGATTAATGGTGAGTACTCTATAAATAGAAATCCTGCGAAATATGATGCACTCATTAGAAGAATACCAATAAGGATCATCTTCTTTCTGCCTATTACACTGGATATAATACCTATGGGTATAAATGCTATTATGGCAGCTCCCATGGCCACAAGTAATGCATTGGCAAAACTACCTCCAGTAAGGCCCCATACTCTACCTGCATATCTGGAAAAAGCTGTGGTTACAGCATTATAAGCTGTAAACCATAGAAATATTGATGCTAATAGAAGATAAAGGCTCCTCATTACCTCTTTTGGCATGTCACCATTGGAGGAGGAACTTCCATTTTCATGTTCATCATCTTGCTGATCGTTAAAAACCCTCATATCCTCTGAAAGTTTCTTTTCCTTAATAGTCAGTAGGAGAATTATCACTGCAACCACCATAAGAATTGAAACTGCTAAGAATACTGGGAAGTAACTGGGCTTATCCACTTTAGGGATTAATAGGCTCATCATAAGCAATGCATATATTCCACCTACAGCTCCCATAAGATTTATTATTGAGTTTGCTTTACTTCTTAGAGGTTTAGGTGTCAAATCCGGCATAAGTGCAACTGCTGGAGAACGGTATATACTCATTGACAAAAGCACAACTCCAAGGGATAGAAAGAAAAGAACAAAGTTCTTACTGTTGTCTGCGATTGGTATTAATAGCATAAACAATACGGAAATCCCTGTACCAATAACAATAAAAGGGGTCCTTTTTCCATATTTTGTATCAGTTCTATCTGACATTGCTCCAAATACCGGAAGTAGGAATAGAGCTAGAACATTATCAAGTGCCATGATGGTACCTGTAAGTGTTTCTCCAATTCCAAAGGTGTTCTGTAGAATCAAAGGAATAATATTATCATACAATTGCCAAAATGATGAAATGGATAAAAAAGCAAGTCCTAAGAAAAAAGTTCTCTTTGTATTAAGTTTCAAGGTGGCACCTCCTATGATTGTATTTAGAAAGATTATACCATATTTTAGCAGTTTAATATATTAGAGAAAAGCAAAATTGTAGTTGAATTTCCTTTGTTTTTCACCTAATAACTAAATAAGAAACTATGTAGCCTTGTATTATTAATATATACAAGGAATATTTTTGTCAAATTGTAAACATTTTGCTGTTATTCTATGTAGTACTATGATATAATATTAGTGGGTGATAGAAATGTTTTTGAAAAAAGATAAAAGACCAAATGGTAGGATTTATTTATCTATCGTTGAAGGTTATAGAGAGCCAGGCACCAAAAAGACTAAACAAAGAAAAGTTAAGACTCTAGGATTTCTTGATGATTTGGAAAAAGAATATGATGATCCAATTTCGTTTTTTTCTGAATTAGCCAAGGAAATGACTGAGGCAGCTAAGGAGCATGAACTCCCTTTAGATTTCTCTTTTTCTCGTAATGAAACTATTGATACTTCTACTGTTTTAAGGAAAAATCTCGGGTTTGCTGTTCTAAGCCATTTTTATCATAAATTAGAAATTAATAAATTCTTCATTAACAGGCAAAGAAGTCTAAATATAGATTATTCTCTTAATAATGTTTTTCAAATGTTTGTGTACTCCAGGGTCTTACTCCCTAGTTCTAAAAAGGCTTCTTTTGAAAATATGGAGAACTATTTCCTAGATTTTAATTTTCATATTAATCATATTTACAGAGCTTTGAAGTATTTCAATTCTTACAAAAACGATTTGCTACTTCATATTCATGAGATGGTCCGCCTGAATTATGGCAGAGACACCAGCAATGTCTACTATGATGTTACTAATTACTACTTTGAGATTAAAGAACCAGATGACTTTAGAAAAAAAGGTGTTTCCAAAGAACATAGAACTACTCCTATTGTCCAAATGGGGCTGCTAATGGATAATTCGGGGCTACCTATCACTTACAAACTATTTGAAGGAAATACTAATGATTCTACTACGCTAATGCCTGTTCTGGATGAATTAAAAGATGAGTATAACTTTGGTCGCGTTATTGTAGTTGCTGATAAAGGAATGAATACAGGAGAAAATATCGCTTACAATATTATTCATAAAAATGGATACATTTATTCTCAGACGGTTCGTGGAGCCAATGCCGAATTAAAGGAATATGTTTTGTCTGATGAGGGATATGAAGTATCTTCTGATGGATTTAAAATTAAATCTAGAATAGTGACTACAAAGATTTGGGTAGAAAATGCTAAGGGTAAGAATGTACAGGTAGAAATAGAGCAAAAACAAGTTGCATTCTACAGCCCTGATTATGATAAAAGATCTAAATACGAAAGAGAAAAAGCAGTTGAGAAAGCAAGAAAATTGATTGAAAAAAACAAGAATGGAAAGCTTCCAGCAAAGGGTGCTCAGAAGTATATTGCCTCTACCACTTGTGATAAAGAAACTGGCGAAATACATGATGAACTATCAGACTATCATTTTGTAGATAGAGAAAAGATAGCAGAAGAAGAAAAATATGATGGGTATTATGTAATTGTAACCAGTGAATTAAAAATGCCAAATCACGAAATATTGGATGCTTACAGAAACTTATGGAAGATTGAGGAAACATTTAAGATTACTAAAAGTGAATTAAAAACTAGACCAGTATACTTATCTTTAAAGGAACATATTGAAGCACATTTTTTAACTTGTTTTGTATCACTACTTTTATTAAGACTCTTAGAAAAGCAAACTGGGCATAAATATTCTACAAAGGTATTAGTTAATGCTATGAATAACATTAGTGGAACTTATGTTGACAAGAACTTTTATATGTTTGATTATTTTAATGAAATTGTCGAGGATTTAGGAAAGGTTACAAACATTGATTTTTCCAAAAGATTCATGACTTTAGGTGAAATTAAAAAAAATATTTCTCATACTAAAATTTGATCTATAGAACAACAACTTTATGATTGAATCAGAAAGCCTGTAACCCTTGATACGCAATGGTTACAGGCTGCTTTTTTGTTCTTTTAGTGAAAAAGTCAAGTTTTAGCAGTTTAATATATTAGAGAAAAGCAAAATTGTAGTTGAATTTCAGCAAGGAAAGAAATATAATTAACAGTGTTAATAGTTAATAGTATTAATTATGGAGGAGTAATATGGATAATATTAAAATGAAAGACATGCTGATTCAATCATTGACAAAAATATACTATATGGAAGCATTTCAAGACTTAACTGAGTTCTTACAAGGAGAACAATATGTTCTTCATTTTCTATCTGAGAACAAGGATGTTGAGATCACACCATCCTACTTAAGTGATATGCTACATATTTCAAGACCAAGGGTAACTGCTGCCATTAATACATTAAGAAGTAAGGGTTATGTAATGACAACTTCTGACAATGATGATAGGAGAAAGCAGATAGTAATAATAACTGAGGAAGGGTTATCCTTTATAGAAGGTAAAAAGAAGAAGGTTGAAGGATATTTTCTGGACTTTGTAGAAAGATTGGGAAAAGATGATTCCATGGAATTCTTCAGACTGATTAATAAGATAGTTTCAAACGTGGAGGAAGATTAATGAAGGATTTTGTAAGATTTAATGAAGTATATAAGTTTTATCAGATGGGACAGCACAAGATAGCTGCGGCTGATGGAATTTCATTTACCATAGATAAGGGAGAGTTCTGTGTGATAGTGGGTCCTTCTGGTGCTGGAAAGACAACAGTTCTAAACATGTTAGGTGGGATGGATTCCAGTGACCAGGGGAAGATATTTCTTGAAGACCAGGAAATTAGCTCCCTAAATGAAAGACAGTTAACAGATTATAGAAGACACGATGTGGGTTTTGTGTTTCAATTCTATAATCTTGTTCAGAATCTTACTGCCATAGAAAATGTAGAGCTTGCATCAGAAATATGCAGGGAACCTCTAGCTCCTGAACAAGTCCTGGAGATGGTTGGACTATCTGAGAGGATGTATAACTTTCCTGCCCAACTATCAGGTGGTGAGCAACAGAGGGTTTCCATCGCCAGAGCTTTGGCAAAGAATCCTAAAATTCTACTTTGTGATGAACCAACTGGAGCACTGGATTATAACACAGGAAAGAATATCCTAAAGCTACTTCAAGATAGCTGCAGGATAACAGGTAAAACAGTAATTCTAATAACCCACAATCTGGCAATAACTGATATGGCAGATAGGGTTATTCATATTAGGAATGGGAAAGTATCAAAGATGTATAAGAATGATAATCCTACCCCAGTGGAAAGGATTGAGTGGTAGTGAAAAAAACATATATAAAAGTAATTTGGAGAGAAATAAAGGGGAGCTTTGGAAGATTTGCAGCTATTTTTGGGATAGTTGCTCTTGGTGTTGGTTTTTTATCTGGCTTATTGGTTACTACCCCTGATATGCATAATTCAGTGGATGAATACTATAAAGCCCATAATATGGCGGATATATTCATTAAGGCCACCATGGGTTTAACTAAGGAAGATTTGGAAGAAGTTAAGAAACATGAGGAATTAAGGGATGTTATGCCAGCATATGTTACTGATACCCTGATGGAAAGTAGCAACAATGAGCTACTGGCAACAAGGATATATGGACTTCCAATAATTCCAGGAAACCAAGATGAAATAGTAAATCGATTGGTACTTCTTGAGGGTAGACTTCCAGAAAATAAGGATGAAGCATTGATTGAAAGGGGAAGTCCTTTCCTATCTCAGATAGATATAGGTTCAATATTGACAATATCACAGGAAAATGAAAACTATGAAAATATGGGAGATACGTATAATTTCAAACAATTAAATATAGTTGGTGTTGTTGGAAACACGTTTCATTTTTCCAAGGAAAGGGAGACAACCAATATTGGAAATGGAAGGCTTGGAGCAATTGTTTATGTGGATAGTAAAAGCTATAACCTGGATGTTTATACTGACTTCTATATAACCACCAAGGAGTCAGTGAATCTAAGTTCATTTTCAAGTGCTTATGATAATTATATAGGCAGAATAACCAGGAGACTTAAGGAACTTGGAAAAACAAGATCTGTACTAAGATATCATGAAATTAGAAACACTGCCTATGAAAAGCTAATGGATGGATACAGGGAATATGAAGAAGGTAAACTTGAAGCCCAGAAGGAGCTTGCTAAAGCTGAAGTAAAACTTCAAGATGGGCAAAGAGAGCTTACAGAAGCTTATCTGAAGATACAAGATGGAAGGAATAAGTTAAGAGATGGAAAGATTGAGCTGGAAGAAAATAGACTAAAAGCCATGGAACAAATTGAAAAAGGAGAATTGGAACTTGCCGATGCGTTGAAGAAACTTCAGGATGGGGAAAGTGAATTGACAGATGCTCTTATAAAACTTCAGGATGGACAAAGGGAGTTAAGTAGAGGAAAAGATGAGCTTAGAGAAGGTGAACAAGAGTACAATAAGGGTCTTGATGAGTATAACCTCGCTTTATTAAAGTTCCAGGATGGAAGAGCTCAGCTTGAAGATGCCAAGATTAAATTAAATGATGGCATTGCTCAATTGGAAGAAGGAAAAAGAGCGTTGGCTGATGGAGAGGCTCAGCTTGAAGAGGGTAGACTTAAACTTGAGGCTGGGGAAAGGGAATATGAAAGTGGTTTAGCTCAGGTACAAGAGGCTAGAGCTCAGTTGGATAGGGTTTTGACTCCTGTTGCTGATGCCTTGGGGGTTTCCGTTGTTGAATTAATTCAACTTGCTGCTGATTATAGCCCTGAAGATACCTCAGAAGTGGACCAAGCTCTACAAGAGCTTCGAGATGAATTCTATAGGGTAAGAGATGATATTGATGAAATTGAGTATATAAGAGAAAGATTAAGAGAGCTTAAGACCAATCCTGATCTGGATGAAGAATCACTGGCTAGGATTGATCAACTGGAAGGAGAACTGGATAGACTAGAGCCCCTTTTGCCAGGTTTATATGAGGAACTGGATAATCTTGAAAGTGAGATAACAAGTGTTCAACAAGGTATAGATCAGGTTGTTCAGGGTTATGAAGCTCTGGAGGATGCAGAGAGACAATTACAGGAAGCTAGAGTTCAGCTGGATCAGGGATGGGAAGAGTATAATAGAGGTGTAGAGGAACTAAACGCAGCTGCAACTGAGTTGGAAAGAGCTGAACTGGAGATTCAGGATGGAAGAAGGCAAATAGATGAGAATGAAAAGCTGCTCCTTGAAGGGGAAAAAGAAATGCTCCAAGGCAAGGAAAAGCTGGATGATGCTAAAAGAGAACTGGATGATGGGAAAAGAGAGATAGAAAAAGCACTAAAAGATTTAGAAGCTGGCTTTATGGAGTATGAAGAAGGAAAAAGGGAAATAGAATCAGGCTGGAGAGAATACTATGATGGCTTGGAGAAATTAAAAGATGCAAAGATAACATTTACACAGGAAATGGAAAAGGCTGAAGGAGAAATCCTTAAAGGAGAGTTAGAGCTACAAGATGGAATAAGAGAATATGAAAAAGGGATTAAAGAACTAAGAGATGGTAGGGAAGAGTATAACAAAGCTGTGATTGAAGTCAGAGAAAAGCTAGAAGAAGGGAGGCTGGAGCTTTTAAATGCTGAAGAGGAGATAGGAAATATTGAAGAGCCATTGTGGTATGTCCTGGATAGAAACCACAATCTTAGCTTTGTAAGCTTCAGTCTAAATGCTGATAAGGTTGCAGCAATTTCAAAGGTATTTCCCATATTCTTCTATCTTGTTGCAGGATTGGTTTCCCTTACCACCATGACTAGAATGGTTGAGGAGGAGAGAACGCAAATAGGCGTTTTAAAGGCTCTTGGATACAAGAAGAAAACTATTACCTTTAAGTATTTGATATATAGTGGCCTTGCAAGCGTATTAGGGAGTATAATTGGACAAATAGTGGGGTTTAAGATGTTGCCACTGGTCCTATGGAATGCTTATGGAATAATGTATCACTTACCACCATTCATATCCCAGTATAACTTCAGGATTGCTTTTATATCATCTGGATTTGCCATACTGGCCACAATGGGAGCTACATTCTATTCAGTAAATCAAGCTTTGATTGAAAAACCATCCACATTAATGCTTCCTAGAGCTCCTAAAGCTGGTAAGAGAATTATTTTGGAAAAAATAGGCTTTATATGGAAGAGGATGAGCTTTAGTCAGAAAGCAACTGCCAGAAATCTGTTCAGATACAAAAAACACTTTTATATGACCATTATTGGTATATCAGGGTGCACAGCATTACTATTAACTGGGTTTGGATTGAGGGATTCCATTGGAGATTTGGCAATAACCCAGTTTGAGAGAATTTTCAACTATGATATTGAAATTGAACTAGATGATAAAAAAGCTAATGATTCTAATTTTATATCCATACTAGAAGATGGTAGTAGAATTGATTCATACCTTATGGTTTATACAAATAAAGGTAGTGCAAATCATAAAAATGAATTTTTAGATGCCACCCTAATTATCCCAAAGGATGAGTCGGAAATAAACTCCTTTATAAGTCTTGTAAACAGAAATTCTGGTGAACTTCTCAGTATGAATAAGGAAGAAGTAATAATTACTGAGAAGCTTTCTGAAGTTCTAGGAGTTGGTGTTGGGGATATAATCCGATATGAAACCACAGATGATAAAAGATTTGAACTGAAGGTGGGAGCTATAACCGAGAACTATCTTGGTAATTATATTTATATGTCCCAAGACCTTTATTCCAGTTTGTTAAGATCTGAAGTAGCATATAATAATGTATTTGTCAGAACAGTTCTAAATGATATGGAGAGTAAAGAATCTTTAATAATGAATCTTTTAAGTTTGGATAGTGTATTGAATGCTGAAATTATTGCTCAGGCTAGAAATACATTTGCTAATCTTGTTGAGAGTATTGACTATATTGTTGTGGTAATTATTCTTGCATCAGGATTATTGGCATTCATAGTTCTATACAATCTGACAAACATAAACATTAATGAGAGAAAGAAGGAGTTGGCAACATTAAAGGTATTGGGTTATCATTTAAGGGAAGTTTCCAACTATATATTTAAAGAAATAACTATTTTAACCATTCTTGGAATATTGGTGGGTTTAATACTAGGTAAGTTGCTCCATGGGTTCATTATAGTAACCGTTGAAAATCCAGACTTTATGTTTGGTAGGGATGTTGTTCTTAGTAGTTATGTACTTTCAATGATTGTTACCCTAATATTCTCTGTGATTGTAAATATTTTCATGAGCAAGAAGATTAAGAATATAAAAATGGTGGATTCATTAAAAGCCAATGATTAGAGGATGGACCTTTCCATCTTCTTTTCTGTGTAAAAGGAATATGTTTTTAAAAAAAACATATTGACACGTATCTATAAATAAGGTATATTTGATTAAGTGTTTAATGTCTAGTGAATTAGTCGGAATACAATGAAGAGAAGAGTAAGTTCTAATGATAACTTTCAGAAAGAAGATCCCTTGGCTGTGAGGATTTTTAGTTGGACAAGAACCGAATTGCATCTCTGAGTACTGGATCGAAATTGTAGTAGATTTCAGCGGGTATGCCCGTTATAGCATTAGGGTATTGATTGTACCTAAATTTGAGTTTATCCATTATTTGGGCAAACAGAGTGGAACCGTGGAAGTTAGCTTTCGCCTCTGATATAGAGGTGAAAGCTTTTTTTGTATAAAGAATCTTCCCGTTTCCACCTAGGTAATCACAATCCCTCCTGACGTATCACTTAACAATTTAGTAAAAATAAAAGGAGGAATATTATGAACACATTTTACACTATTTTAGTACTACTGGCGGCTTCAACAATTATCTTTGGGTTGAATTATATGCAGAAGAAACACATGTCCTTTACAAAAAGGGTTCTTTCTGCCTTGATTTTAGGAATAATGTTTGGGGGAGCTGCACAGATTATCTTCGGGATAGGTTCCCAGGTGATAACAGGTTCAAATACCTGGATAAATATAATTGGATCAGGATATGTAAGGTTACTGAATATGATTGTAATACCACTGGTCTTTGTAGCCATCACCACGTCAATTGTAAATCAGGATGTAAAAGCCTTGAAGAAGAGTGCAACATCCATTCTGGTTGTTCTTATATTAACTACTGCCATTTCTGCTGGTTTAGGTGCTGGGATAGCTGGTATTTTCAATCTTGATTCCAGCCAATTGATTGCTGGGGAAGTTGAAATAGCCAGGGGAGAAATGCTTGAGAATAGACTGTCAGAATTTCAGTCTAAGCCAATTCAGGAGCAGATAACTGAAATCATACCAAGAAATATTTTTTATGCCTTCAGTGGCCAGGGAACATCTCCTACACTTTCTGTTGTTTTCTTTGCAGCATTCTTAGGAGTAGCAATAATTGGTCTTAGGAGTAAAAGACCAGAAAGTGCAGAAAATATTACTAAGCTACTGAATCAGCTCCATGATGTAGTTATGAGAATGGTTACGATGGTGCTAAGGCTAACCCCATATGGTGTTTTCGCACTTATGAGCAGGTTTGTGTCAACTTCTAACTTCTCTGAAATATCCAAGTTGTTTGAATTTGTAGTAGCTTCTTATGCTGCCTTAATTATAATGTTTGTTATCCATTTGATTATTCTTTCAGTTTATAAATTAAGTCCCGTGAAGTATATAAAAAAGGGCAGTATACCTCTGTCATTTGCTTTCACATCAAGATCTAGCGCTGGTACTTTGCCTATAAATGTGGAAACTCAAACTGAAAAGTTTGGAGTTTCAAATGGAATAGCCAATCTTTCAGCATCATTGGGTACTAGTATAGGTCAGAATGGGTGTGCAGGAATTTATCCAGGGATGCTGGCTGTTATGATTGCTGTAGGAACTGGAGTTCCAATGGATGTTTCGTTCTTTTTGAGACTTATTATAATTACTGCCATCAGCTCCTTTGGGATAGCAGGAGTTGGAGGAGGAGCAACATTCGCAGCATTGACGGTATTGTCTTCCATGGGATTGCCAGTAGGTCTTGTTGGTTTGCTTATTGCAGTTGAACCCCTTATTGATATGGGTAGAACCATGTTAAATGTTTCTGGATCCATGGTTGCTGGTCTTGTAACTGCAAAGAGACTAGGTGAACTAGATATGGAAATATATAACGAAGACTTTGTACAGGTAGAACAGACTGTTTAGTGATCTTTAATTAAAAATATTTATTAGAGGATTACCATTTTGTAAGTATTTACGATTTTATGGTAATCCTTTATTTTGTAGTTAAATTTCTATTAAATTAAAACTAAGCATAATACAAATTATTACAAAAATATTATATTTAATATAAAATGACAAAGTAGTGACATTTACAATGGATTCATCAAGTTAATACATCAGAGCAGTGCATAGAAAGGATAATACAGGGTATTCATGAAATATAAATGCCAATGCATACAGAATATTCAGACAAAAGCCTCTTTTGTTTTAAAATTACATAAAGATAAAACTCAAATAATATTTCCAAGGGGAATAGAATTACTGAGTGTTTTTGTAAAATAAAAGAGGAGGAAGAAAAGTGTTAGCCAAATGAAGTAGAATACTCACCTTTGTTATTGCACTTGTAATGATTTTAAGCATGGGTGTTACTTTTGCAAGCAGATCCCCAGGTACAATCTTTCTACAATCATCATCGGAAGTAATAAATGGTAACAATCCGTTATTAGAGAATAAAAACAGCGTTTTTGTCAGGGCTGAAAATTTCCTGCCTGGTATTTATGATGTGGTGGTAAAAGCTCCAGGAAGTAAGGGAACTATTCTTGGAAGTGGTAAAGTTGAGATTGGCAGTAGCGGCAGCTTAGTTTTTAACTTATATAATCTAATTCCGTTTGTTGACACAGACAATGAAGCAGGGGTATATACTGTTGTTATGGATGGCAATAAGATGAAGAATTTCAAGCTTGAGACAAATCTAGTGGACCCAGATGATCCAGACGATCCGGACGAACAGGAGCAATACGCAGATGCCTTAATTGAGTATTCAGGATTTATCCCAATAGCAAATGGTGAGGAATTAAATCGAATGAGAAATCCTTATCCTGAGGGAGAACTTTTTGGACAAGGAACAAAATGGGAGCGTCAATATATCACAAATGGTATGATGAGCAGTTATGTGTTAGTTAAAGACATCGACTTGAGTGGATTTTCAAATTGGGTACCAATAGGGGATAGTACAAATAGATTTTCGGGTGTTTTTGATGGTAACAACTACTCAATCAAAAACCTTAAAATCGATAGTACTTTAGATTACGTTGGCTTATTTGCAAGTACTTTAGGACAGTTAAGAGATTTTAGTCTAGTGGATCCTATTGTAAGAGGAAATAATTATGTGGGAGCAATTTCAGGGTATCATTGGTTTGGTGGAGTTCAAAACATAAAGGTAGTAAAGTCACCTGGTGCAAATCCTTCTATCCAAGGATATAATCATGTTGGCGGAGTAATCGGCTTAACCAGAGAAAATTTCATAGGTAGAATGACTAATGAAGTGGATGTCTTTGGTAATAATTATGTTGGTGGAATTGTAGGAGAGTATTATTTGATGAATAATATCCATATTAGAGATTTATATAATTCTCATAATAAAGGAAATATAACAGGAGTTAATAATGTTGGAGGAATTGCAGGCAATAACAATAATGGCCAGCTAAGCAATGTAATTAATGAAGGAAATGTAACAGGAAATGATTATGTGGGTGGTGTACTAGGACGGACATCAGGTTTTAGCTCATATTTCATTGAAGGAATTAGTGGAGCGGTAAATACTGGTCATGTTAAAGGAAATTATTATGTTGGTGGCTTGGTTGGAATATTCATTAGAGAGAGAATGGTTGATTCTTATAACACAGGTATAGTTGAAGGCGTTAATTACGTTGGCGGGGCTATTGGTGGATCTGTTAATGATAATAATTATGAAATAGGAAATACCAGTGCTACTAATAGAATCTACTCCTCAGGGGAAGTAGTTGGTTCAATAAAAGATGGATTGGTTGGTCAACCTATGGGGATGACATTGAATAATTCATTCTATAATTCTGATATGAGTAATACCATTCATCAAGGCATAGGAGTTCCATTAACAAATGATGAGATGGCTGAGCCGTTTTATTTTAATAACTTTGACTTTGCAGGCAAATGGAGGATAATACCTGGTGAAAGCTACCCTTATCTAGTATGGCATGAAGCATTCTATATTCCACTAAAGATTAATTTGAACTAAGGGATTAAAGATAAGTTTAAGTAAAAAGAATAGAAAATTGGAAACTTTAAAATGAACAAAAGGATGAAAATACATTTAACAGATGAATATTTTCATCCTTTTTTATTGACTTTAATTAGATGAGGTGATAAAATATGACTAAGAAGTCACATGACTTAAAAGTCACATGACTTAAAAGTCACAATGGAGGTGAAGTAATGCCAAAGGATACATTTTTCAATTTACCAGAAGAAAAGAGAACAAGAGTTGAAGAAGCTGCCATAGATGAATTTGCATCCTACACTTATGAAACCGCAAGTGTTAATCGGATTGTTGATGGGGCAGGGATTGCTAAGGGTAGTTTTTATCAGTATTTTAAGGATAAAAAAGACTTATACAAACATATTATGAATATAATAATACAAAAAAAATTGGAATACATGTCCCCTACTATTACTAATCCATTTGAAGTTGATGTTTTTACTCTATTAAGGGAGATGTATAAATCTGGTTTATCTTTTGCGTTGAGTCACCCTAAGCTTTTGGAGATAGGCAATAAACTTCTTTTAGATCCCAGTCATGATATCTATAAAGAGATAATGGAAGAGAATAAGGCTCGATCAGATGAAGTTTTCTTGTTAATCTTAAAAGCAGCTAAGGATAGAGGTGAAATCAGAGAGGAAATTGACCTGGAGATGGCATCATACTTACTGACTAACTTAAATATTGCAGTATCTGATTATTATATGAAAAAAAGCGAAAAACATGAATATTCTAAGGATATGATGAAGACAATAGATAAATTCATAGATTTCATACAATATGGAATGACTAATACCAAAGGAGGGGATTAATTTGATAAAAGTTGAGAATCTGTTTTATTCCTATACTAAGGATGATAACTATGCTGTTAAGGATGTGAGTTTTCAGGTTGAAAAGGGTGAAGTTTTTGGGTTCTTGGGACCATCTGGAGCTGGAAAATCAACAACTCAAGGAATACTAACTGGATTATTGCCAATGCAAAAGGGAAGTGCCACTGTGGCTGGATATGATATGAAAAAGCCACCAAGAGAGATGTTTAATAGGATAGGAGTAAGCTTTGAGCAGTCAAATGTATATAACAAACTAACCGCATTGGAAAACCTTGAGTTCTATAAGAAGTTATTTGATGTTCCAACACTGGACTCTATGGATTTACTAAGACTTGCAGGAATTGACCATGTTGCCAATAAGAGAGCATCAACATTCTCAAAAGGTATGAAACATAGACTAACCTTTGTAAGGAGTATGTTGAATAACCCTGAGGTTTGGTTTCTGGATGAACCAACAACAGGACTTGATCCTGCAATAGCTAGTCAGATTAAGGATGTGATCAAGGATAAGCATAAAGAGGGTAAAACCATATTTTTAACCACACATAATATGTTCATAGCTGATGAATTGTGTGATAGGGTTGGTTTTATAATTGATGGAGTTCTAAAATTAGTTGATTCACCTAGAAATCTTAAACTACAATATGGCGAGAAATTTGTTGATGTGGAATATAAGCTAAATGGTGAAACTAGAAAAGAGACTCTTTCAATAATAAAGGAAGAAGATAAGCATAAATTAAACCATATAATCAATAATTATGAGATAGAGCTAATGCACACAAAGGAGGCTACATTAGAAGAAATCTTTATAAAGGTTACAGGTAGGGGGTTGGTATAATGCGTCTACTAACCAGTTTTTTAAAAGATTTAAAGGTTTCATTCAAGACTTTCTATATTTATATAGAAATAATAATGGCTTTAATAATTGTTCTTGTATTATTGTTTGTGGTTCCTGAGAATTTCACATCCAGTGCCAAAGCATTTATCTATCTGGATCCTGTGTTGTTGGAAACTCCCTTGGGGAAGGAATTAAGTAGTGCTGCCATGGATGATGTTATCCTTGTGGATAACAAGGAAGATATTCCAAGACTCATGGAAGAGGATAGAAGCTCCGTAGGAGCAGCTATAATAGTTGAAGATGGCAAAATGGTTTATGATATAACCCTTCAAGGATATGAAAGTCAAAGGTTTAGAAATGTCATAGAAAAAGCTTTAACTGTGGATGCCATAAGGCAACTTCCAGACTATGAATCTAAAGTATCCTTACTAACATTGGAAGAAGACAGCCAGAGACTGTCAGATAGGATAAATATGTTACCAGTATTTTTAGTGGTTAACTCTGCATTCATGGGACTATTCATTATTGCTGCATATATATTCATGGATAAGGATGAAGGTACTATAAGGGCATTTGCTGTTACTCCTTCAAGGGTTTGGGAATATCTCTTAAGTAAGGCAGGGATTATACTTGTAACTGGGCTTATTACGGGTTTACTAACTACGGTTCTTGTGGCTGGATTTAAAGTTCATTATCTGCAT
>JAUWAD010000136.1 GCA_030602225.1 Bacillota bacterium
TATATTGAAACTAATCATGAAGTTAAATAGAATATTTAGGATATACATATAAATAAAATTGTTCATTTTAAAAGAAATACTTTTATATTTTACATTATTACATGGTATAATCAAAAAATATTAATAGTAGATTTAGAATACATTATGGTAAAAGAATCATTCAAAAATGGGAGGTTTTATATGTTAAAGATGTTTCATGGCATGATAATTGCGCTACTACCAGCAACTTTTGTTTCAATTTATTTATTTCGTGAAAAGGCAATTTTACTTATCTTAGTGGGAATAACTGTGGCTGTTGCTTCCGAAGCACTTTTTCAGTTCATCTTCAAAAGAAAATTTACATTTAGAGATGGAGGAGCTATAACCACAGGACTTCTTCTAGCCCTGTCAGTATCGCCATCCACTCCATTATATGTCCTTGCAGCAGCTACTGCATTTGGTATTATAGTAGGAAAACAGGCTTTTGGAGGATTCCCAAAAAATCTATTTAATCCAGCTCTTTTTGGTCGACTATTTCTCATTCTAGCATTTCCCACTGCAATGTCTCCATGGTTATCACCAGTGGATATGGTTTCAACCACAACACCATTGAGAGTTTTTAGGGACTCAGGTATGACAAGTCCAATAATGGATCTTTTTGTTGGGAATATTGGTGGAAGCATAGGTGAAGTTTCAGCCGTTGCACTACTTATTGGAGCTGCTTATCTAATCTACAAAAAATATGCAAACTGGAAAATCCCAGCTAGTTGTTTGACAGCAGTTGCTGTCATTTCACTTTTAAATGGTCAGAATCCTCTATTTCACATATTTTCTGGAAGTCTAATCCTAGGAGCATTTTATATGGCCACTGATCCTGTGACTTCACCTAAGTCAGATGTGGGAAGAATTATTTTTGGTGGATTAGTTGGAGTCATAATAATGTCAATTAGATTGTGGGGATGGGTTCCAGAAGGTACAACTTTTGCTATTCTTGGAATGAACTACTTTGTACCATTCATCAATGGAGAAGTATCAAGGATTAAGGCTGAGAAAGCCAAAAACTAGCATAAATTATCTAATGGATTCAAAGTAAGAATTGTTATAACATATAAAAGCTCGACCTCTCATAAAAAATGAGAAGTCGAGCTTTTTAATGTATACTTAGTTTTAATATTCAGGAGGCAATGCCATCATTTCCTCATAACTAAACACAGGGCCATCCACGCACATATAGTGACTTCCTACTTTGCAATGACCACATTTACCTGCACCACACCTCATATGCGTCTCAAGTGTAACAAGAATATTTACTGGTTTCATTCCCAAATCCATTAAATCTCTTGCTAACTTCTTTATCCTTTCTGGTGAGGCACATAATAGAGCTGTAGTATCTGACCAATCAATATCTAGACCTGGTAGAAGATCATTTACATAACCACTGTAAGCATCCACAATATCTGTTGGGTCCTTAAGAGCGTACTTAACTTTGAAATTTGGGACTTTAGCCCACTCTATCATCTCATCCTTGTAAAGTAGTTTCTCATACCTGAGAGCACTGGCCATTACGTAGACATCCTTGAAATCTTTATAGTTGGTAATAACAGGCTCGATAACAGTTCTAAGGGGTGCCATAGCTACTCCAGATCCAATAAATATTAAATTACGACCCTTAAGCTCATCATAAGGAAAAGCTCGTCCATAGGGTCCTCTTAAACCAATTTTATCTCCCACCTTCATACCGAACAATGTATTGGTAACTGAACCAACATTCTTGAAGTCAAAGACTATTTCATCAGTCTCATCTGGTCCAAAAGGAATGGATAAGGGGACTTCACCCTCTCCAAAAACAGTGACCTGGAAGAATTGACCCTTATGCTCATAGTATTTATGAAGATCTGGATCATCATACTTCATGAAGATGCGCTTTATCTCAGGCGTTTCATCCTTAATGCGTGTAATTGTTGCAACATCAGGTGTGAATAGTCCATGCTGAGACTTTACTTCCCTATCCATTATTTCATGTCGTATTTTTGTTATTTGATGAATAGCAGGTGGTTCTGGATTTTCTTTTGCAGCCTTTTGCATTGATCCAATAATATCGATAATGCTTATATATGTTGGGCATACATCTGTACATCTACCGCAGCCAGAGCAACCTTTATATCCAAATCTTTCTTCAATGTACTTTAGCTTATCGTAGATTCTGTATCTAACTCTGGAAATGGCGTCTCTTGGATTATGGTATTCAGCATTTCTAGTAAAATGTTCACTTTGACAAGAATCCCAGTACCTAACTCTTCTTCCGCTATCCTCGTCAATTTTTTCTTCCACAACATTAAAGCAAGTACAAGTTGGGCATACATTGGTACATCCAGTACATCCAATGCAGGCATTTGCTTCATCCAGCCAGAAATCAGCATTGAAAGTCTTAGCCATATCATCCCAAAGATTAGTCAAGTCCATTTTAAGGGGGAAGCTATCTTCAACCTTTGTCATCAAGTCATCTTTTTCCTTCAATTTACTATCATCAGTTTGGATAAAGAACTGATAAGCTTGATTTATTAATTCTTCACCTCTTGTTGTAGCAACCTCTACCAAATAGTATGATTCAAAAGGAGTGAATGCCAGATCATGACCTATTGTTGAAAATACTCCTGTCTTAACTGAAGTACAGAAACAGTGTTTCCCTGC
>JAUWAD010000125.1 GCA_030602225.1 Bacillota bacterium
ATGAAGTAAAGAATAAAATCAATACCATGAAAGATAAGCAAGAAATAATACAACTACTTTTAAGCTATAGGGACAGATTATATAAGATGCTATAATACTTGACAATATAGGCTCCCTTGATTATAATATGTTGCATACAATAAGGAAATTGTGATATACCAATGGGTTAAAAACCCTTGAAATATAGACAATATCAGGGCTTGCCCTATCAATTAATAAAGGAGAGAGTTTAATGACTGAAAGAGATGTTTTTTTAACCCCTGAGGGTTTAAAAAAGGTGGAGTTGGAACTGGAAGAAGCTAAAATCGTTAAGAGAAAGGAAATTGCTGAAAGGATAAAACAGGCTTTGGATTTTGGTGATATCAGTGAGAACTCAGAATACGACCAGGCAAAAAACGAACAGGCAAAGCTCGAGGAGAGAATTGCAAAATTAGAATCTATTCTAAGAAACGCAAAACTTATTGATGAAGATGATATTACAACTGATATAGTTGGTGTAGGCTCCAAAGTATCCGTTTTAGATGTGGAATATGAAGAGGAAATGGAATACACAATAGTTGGTTCAGCAGAAGCAAATCCTTATGAAGGTAAGATCTCAAACGAATCTCCTGTTGGAAAAGCATTACTTGGAAGTAAGGCTGGAGATGTAATTGATGTATCTGTTCCAGATGGAGTATTAAAGTATAAGGTTATTAAAATAGCAAGATAATTACAAGGAGGGGACATTATGCAAAGTGGAGAACAAAATTTAAATGAAATGCTGTTAATAAGAAGGGATAAATTATCTAAGCTTATGGAAAAAGGCAAAAACCCGTTCCTTGTTGAGAAATTTGATTTCACTCATTATAGTACCCAAATAAAGGATGATTTTGATCAGTTAGAAGGTCAAGATGTTGCTGTTGCTGGAAGAATAATGACCAGAAGAGGTCATGGTAAGGTTAGCTTTATTGACATCCAAGATTCAAAAGGTAGAATTCAAATATTTGTAAAGCAGGATGTAATTGGAGAAGAGGAGTATGATGATTTATCATTCCTTGATCTTGGGGATATTATAGGAGTTAATGGTAAAGTTTTTAAGACTAAAACAGGTGAAATTTCCATTAGGGCAGAAAAACTTCTACTTATGACTAAGTCACTTCAGATATTACCTGAGAAGTTCCATGGATTGAAGGATCAAGATTTAAGATATAGACAAAGGTATGTGGATTTGATAGTCAATCCTGAAGTTAAGGATACATTCATATTAAGGACAAAGATGATAAAAGCAGTTAGGGAATACTTAGACAACAAGGATTTCCTTGAAGTTGAGACTCCAATACTTAGCCCAATTGCCGGTGGTGCAAATGCAAGACCATTTGCTACCCATCATAATGCTTTAGACATTGACATGTATCTGAGGATTGCAAACGAACTATATTTAAAGAGACTTATAGTTGGTGGATTTGAAAAGGTGTATGAAATGGGGAGAATGTTTAGAAATGAAGGAATGAGTCCAAAGCACAATCCCGAGTTTACAAACATTGAATTATATCAGGCATATGTTGACTATGAAGAGATGATGGTATTAACTGAGGAATTATTTGCATATGTGGCTGAAAAAGCCCTTGGAACTAAGGTTATCAATTATCAAGGTACTGAGATAAATTTAACTCCTCCATGGCAGAGAATGGATATGACAGAGGCGGTTAAGAAATATACTGGTGTTGATTTTGGCGAAATAGAAACTGATGAGGAAGCTAGGGCTGTTGCCAAGGCAAAGGGTCTTGAAGTGGATAAAAATATGACCAGAGGTCATATAATAGCTGAAATGTTTGAGGAGTTTGTTGAAAAGCATTTAATTCAACCAATATTTATTACAGGTCATCCAGTTGAAATTTCCCCACTGGCAAAGAGAAATCCTGAAGATCCAAGAATAACCAATAGGTTCGAAGCTTTCATAAACACCTGGGAGCTGGCTAATGCCTTCTCAGAATTAAATGATCCAATCGATCAGAGAGAGAGATTTGAAGAGCAGGTTAAGCAAAAAGAGTCTGGAGATGAGGAAGCTCATCCAATGGATACAGACTTTATCAATGCCATAGAAGTAGGATTGCCACCTACTGGAGGACTTGGTATAGGAATTGATAGAATGATCATTCTGTTTACAAACCAGCCAAGCATTAGAGACATATTATTCTTCCCAACCATGAAGCCTGTGGAAGAATAATATAATAAATAGGTATATGAACATAGCATCACATACAATAGGTGACAGATTTTCTGCCACCTATATTTATTAAAATGGGGTGATTATTTGAAGATACTTAATTTAATAGCTCAGTTTCCAGGGCAAACAGGCAGTGGAACATACATTAATTCAATAATGAATGAAGCAAAGAGAAAAAGTCATCATATCGGTTTGATTGGTGCTATTCAAGAAGGTCTAATATTTAATAGAGAGGATCTTCAGTATCTTGATTTAATAAGGTTTAACACAAAGGAAGTACCTTTTAATATTGTAGGAATGAGCGATATCATGCCCTATGAAAGCACCAAATATAGAGACCTTGATGATAATATGAAAAGGATATGGGAAGATAAGTTCACAGAAGCACTACTCAAGGGAATTGCTGAATTCAAACCAGATATAATATTAAGTCATCATTTGTTCTTGTTAACAGCTTTGGCATGTGATTTGAATTTAGATATTCCCATATATGCATTCTGCCACGGTACAGATATAAGACAGTTCTTATCCCTTGATAAGTATCAAGATAGTTTAATAAATAGTCTAATGGGCTTAAAAGGAGTGTTTTCATTAAGTAATGATCAGAGAAATGTAATTAATGAATTGTATGGCATTTCTTTGGATAATATTCATGTGGTTGGAGGAGGATATGATGAAGGATTATTCTACCCTCCAGATAATGATTCAATAGATGATAAAATAAAGATAGTTTATGCTGGTAAATTAAGCTATGCAAAAGGATTAAGACCTTTGATTCAATGTATAGAGGAACTGAAAAATGATCATAATATAACTTTATTAATGGCAGGTTCAGGCTCTAAGGATGAAGAATATGAAATTAGAGAATTGGGGAAAATGGAGGAAGTTAATTTTCTTGGGAATCTTCCCCAGAAGGATTTAGCTGATATATTCAGAGATTCTGATATATTTGTGTTACCTTCATATTATGAGGGATTACCTTTAGTAGTAATGGAAGCTTTAGCATGTAATTTAAAAATTGTAGTAAGTAATTTCAAAGGATTGATAGATTATATTGGGGAACCATTAAATAGTTCTGGATTGATTGAATACGTAAAACTCCCAAAAGAACTTGTTTTAGAGGGTTTAAGCAGTGAAGATGAACTAAGATATAAAGATAATTTAAAAAAAGCTTTAGAAAAATCGATTATTAATCATATATTAGGGTATAATAGTTTTGCACCCTATAAAGAAGCAATTAGAAATTTTTCATGGGAGGGAGTCTTTAATAAAATAGAAAAAGAGATTTTATTTTAGCCTTTTCCTTGACTTATTGCAATTTAAAGGGTAATATAAGTAAGTCGGCTCCTTAAATAAAAAGATTGAAAAAACTTTAAAAAAGGTGTTGACTAAGGATTGGTATACATGGTATACTAATCAAGTCGCCTCAAGAGAGGACGACATGAACCTAGATAACTAAACAGTATGAGAACTTTGAATAAAACCAAGATTCAATTTTTTAAAAACAAATAATATG
>JAUWAD010000117.1 GCA_030602225.1 Bacillota bacterium
AAGCGAGTAAGGGATGGTTTAAAGAAAATCTTCAATACTGAAAATGAAGTATATATACTTACATCTTCTGGAACTGGTGCAATGGAGGCTGTTATCCAAAACTGCTTCTCATTTGGTGATGAAGTTATAATACCTGTATTGGGAGTTTTCTCAGAGCAATTTGCTTTAATGGCAGAAGCTTACAGGCTAAATGTAGTAAGGGTTGAATTCCCCTTGGGAGAAGCTGCAGATGTAAGAACAGTTCTTAGTCATGTTACTCCAAACACAAAAGGTGTAATAGTAATTCATAATGAGAGTGCAACTGGAGTAACCAATGATATTGAAAGCTATGGTAAAGCTTTAAAAGATACAGATATCCTACTTATAACTGATTCCGTAAGTGGAGCAGTTGGTATAGAGTTACAGATGGATGCCTGGGGTGTGGATGTTGTATTAACTGGTTCACAAAAAGCACTTATGGTCCCTGCTGGTCTTGCTTTTATATCCCTAAGTGATAAAGCCTGGAAGGCAACAGAAGTCTCAAATATTCCAAAGTTCTACTTTGATCTTCAAAAAGCTAAAAAATTCCAGGAGATAAATCAAACTCCAAATACCCCTGGAGTATACACGATAATGGCAGTGGATGAAGCCTTGAAGATGATATTTGAAGAGGGCTTGGAGAATGTGCAGAAAAGACATACAGATAATAGGGATAAAATTATAAAAGGTGTTAGGGAACTTGGACTTGATATCTTCCCTAAGGATGAAAAGTATGCTTCAAAGACCCTTACAGCAGTTTATGCAAAAGGAAAATCAAAGGCAATAGTTAAGGGCTTGGAAAATAGAGGAGTAATCATAAACGGTGGTTTAGCATCCATTGCTGAAGATGTTTTTAGAGTGGGTACTATGGGATATGTATATGAAGATGATGTGGATGCATTCCTATCTGCACTAAAGGATGTTCTAGGTGAAATTTAATAGTGTGACAGCAGAAGACTCAGGCTTATAACCAGAGTCTTCTATATTTATCAGATATGTTCATTTTCCATAATCCTATGAAATGCATCAGCAATCGCTGGATCAAACTTAATGCCAGAAAGAGCAATTATTTCAGCTACAGCTTCATCCTTTGATGCTTTAATCTCACCGTGGGGATTTGTTTTGAAATCATAGTATTCTGAAACAGCTATTATTCTACCAAGAAGAGAGATCTCCTCCCCTTTAAGCCCTTTGGGATAACCAGTACCATCATAGTATTCATGGTGATCAAGTGCACCAACGGCCAAATCCATGGTTCTATCAAAAAGACTTAAAATTCTATAACCCACAGTTGGGTGTCTTCTTCTAAGTATTAGCTGATCTTCATTAAGTTTGCTACCCTCAATCAAATTAACATCATCTAGTACTATTTTACCAATATCATGATAATATGAGGCTTCCTTTACCCTTCTTATCTCTTCATTTGGTAAATTAAGATTTATGGCTATTAGCTCTGAAATTCTACTTACATTTTCTGAATGCAGCTTTTCTCTTATTGATTTTGAATGTAATGATTTCATTATACTATCCAGTTGCTTAATACTATTCTCCCTTAACCACAGGGTTTTTTCCTTGTACATTCTTACTTCTGCCTCTTTTAAGGTTTCCTTTATATCTTCATTGGGGTCCACCTTGTGGGCTATTCCCAATGCAATACCTCCTTTAATGGTGTTAAACTCCTCTTTCTCAATTTCAGTATAGATTCTTCTCTTTATACTTTCAGCATCTCTTTGAGATGTTTTTGGTAGAAGGATGATAAACTCATCCCCCCCTACTCTTGCAATAATATCATCTTCCCTGCAGCATCTCTTGATGGCATTACTGATTTTTCTAAGGAGTTTATCTCCTGCTTCATGTCCAAATATATCATTGGTTAGCTTTAATCCATTTACATCGCCAACCAGTACACTAAAAGGTAGATTCCTTGGTACATCCAATCTTTTAATCTCTTCATAAAGGAAGGTAAGATTATATAATCCAGTTATTGGATCATGATATGATAGGTATTTTATCTGCTCCTCCACCTTTATCTTTTCGGTTATATCGTTAAATGTAACCACTCCCCCATTTATTTTTCCATTTAAATACTTAGGAGAGGATCTGTACTCCACATTAAATGATGATCCATCTGCCTTCCAGAATACTTCTTCTGAGCTATGGTAGTTCCCACCTTCAAGAACACTTTTTAATATCTGGCATTGTTCCAACGGATAGGATGATCCATCATTATATGAATGGTGAATAAGCTGATGGACATTTTTCCCTATTAATTCTGATTCATCCTTATACCCTAACATCTGAATGCAACTCTTATTTGCAAAGATGCATCTTCCATCCAAATCCATACCATATATTCCTTCTGCTGTTGAGTCTAAGACACTGATAAGTCTCTCCTCAGTATTCTTGAATTCCCTTCTGTTCTTTAGTAGAACATAGATGAATAATACCAGTAGAAGACCAGAGGCAAGGGACCCAGATATGATATGTGATAACCTGGAATCGCTGCCTACAAAAACATGAATTGCCACCATTACTGGTATCAGGGCAATGCATAATACTATCATGTAACTGACTATGTTGTATTTCTTCATCTGGTCATCTTCCCCCACTTATTCTTCATTTCCTTGAATCTCTTTGAAGCTATTAAGGAAATATATAGCATCATCAACTGACAATGGTCTACTTAACAAATATCCTTGCATAAAATCACAATTATATTTTCTAAGATATTCCAGTTGATCTTCCCTTTCCACACCTTCGGCAACCACCTTTAATCGGATCTTATGGGACATGGATATTATATCAGCTGAAATTAGTCTATCCTCTTCCTGCATACTGATTCTGTCAATAAAGTATCTATCAATTTTTACAATGTCTATGTTAAGTCCTCTTAGTCTGGCCAATGATGAGAATCCCGTACCGAAGTCATCCAATGATACCTTAATTCCCATGTTCTTTATCTTTTCAAGTTTACTGTTAATTAGATCATAATTTTCAAGAAGAACAGATTCTGTAATCTCAAACTCTAAAAGCTTAAGATCAGTGTTATAACTACTGGTGATTTCCATCAAATCATCAAGAAATTCCTCTCTAAGAAGTTGAATCTCTGAGATATTTATTGCCACGGACTTATCTTTGAATCCTGATTCAATTAATAAACTAAGAAATTCACAGGATTTTCTGATGATAATCTTACCTAAATCATAGATTAAAAGTCTATCTTCTGCTATGGATATGAACTCAGGTGGTGATATCCTACCTAATCCTTCCACTTCCATCCTTGCAAGAGCTTCAAATCCAATAATCTTATTTTCTCTTATATCAAGCTTAGGTTGGAATACCAAATAGCAGGAGGAGTCCTCATCACTTATAACTCTCTGGATTGCCTTTTCAATTCTCTCTCTCCTTAGAATTGTATCCTCCATCTCTTTATTGAATACAACAACACTACTATTGCCGTCAACTGTTCTTTCCTTTAGGGATAGGGCCAAAGTTGCATCCTGTAAAACTCTATCCACTGTAATATCCTCATCTTCTATTACAACTATGGCTACTTCAGAATTTACATACTGCTGCTCATTTTTATCACTAAAGGGCAGGCTTAAATAGTTGATTATGCTATTTGCTAAGTTTACAAGATCCTTAATTTCATCAAACTCCTGGATAAATAGGATAAATCTATCACCGCCAAAATGAAACAGCATATCCTCTTCATCAATGGCATCCATCAAACGTTTTGCCATTTCAACTATTATCCGGTTGGCATAGTTATAACCATAGGTTATGTTCAATGTTTTAAAGTTAGTGATATTAAGAAGTAGAATTGCTTTTTTATCTTTATCTATCTTTCTTATCTCTTTTTGCAAGTATTCATATAGATATTCCCTATTTGGTAATCTTGTAAGTTTATCATAGTAGGCAATTTCCAAATTGGATTGACTCTTCCTATAGGAATAGAAAAGAATAATACCTATGACTATCACCACAGAAATGAAGGCATATATTCCAGTCTTGAATATCTTAAGTACCTCTTCTTGTGTAGCATCTGCTGGCCATCCAATGGATAATGTGCCTATTCTTTCATCATTATAGAATATAGGTACAAAAACATGAAGAACATCTTCATCTTCAACTTTTATTCGATGAACCTGATTTGTACCTTCTAAGATTTTTTGCTGTAGGTCTTCATCTTCTATATGAGCTTCAATATATAGGCTAACACTACTGGAAATTATCTCATAGTCTGGGCTAATAAAACTTATATGCTTGGTCTTACTGTTTTCAGCCATGGTATCGATTATATACTGTATCTCGAACTTGGATATAAAATTATATATATGATCTGCCAACATACCTATTTGGAGGAAAGTACCATCCTCATTCTTTAAATATGCGTACTTATAGTATTCATCGCTTTCTGTATCCTTTCTAATATTCTCAACTAGTATATTTTCATCACTGATCATAAAGTCATGAACTGGATGACC
>JAUWAD010000037.1 GCA_030602225.1 Bacillota bacterium
ATCAATACTACCAGAGGTAGGTCAACATAGTTCTTATCTGAATAAGCATAATTTCTTCTACCATTCTTATCCTGGGTATAGACTATTGTTCCTTCACCAAGAAGCTCATCTGCAATTTCTGTACTTACATTTAGTAATCCACCAGGATTTCCTCGAAGATCCAGTATTATACCCTTAATATTCTTACTTGTTAACTCATTTAGGTGATTTTTAAAATCTTCTGTTGAAACCTTATCAAAGGATGTCAGTCTAATATATCCAATATCCCCTTGTATCACATCTGATTTTACACTTACAAGCTTAATTATCTCCCTTGTAATATTAAATACTATGGTTTCATTTCTTCCTTCTCTATCTGTTCTAAGAATTGTAAGTTCAACATCAGTATCTGGTTCCCCTCTCATAATACTAACAGCTTCATCCATATTAGATGAGAAGTACTCTACTCCATTTACTCTGATGATCTTATCTCCTGTTTTTATACCAGCTCTTTCACCAGGAGTATCTTCAATGGGTGATACAACCGTTATGAAATTATCATCCCCTGGAGTTACAATTATACCTATTCCCCCGTATACTCCATCTGTATTTATATTAAAACTGTTGTATTCACTCTCTGTCATGTAGACTGAATAAGGATCCTGTAGTGCTTCAACCATACCCTTAAGTTGTCCATCAAGTAATGCTTGATCATCAATTTCCCTTAAATACAAGTCCTCTAAAGCTTTTCTAACCATTAATACCTTGCTGTTTTCTTGGTATAGTTTGCTTAAAATATCATATTCTTCCTTTGAGATTACAACTTTATTGTCCATTTTCACATTTGCAAAATTTGTAATTGTAAATGTAACCACATTGGTCAGTATGATGAGAGCTATGAATATACCAATTATTGATTTTTTTGACATGAGAACACCTCTATCTTAAAATTAGTACCACTTTTTTATTATAGCATAAATCTTTTCAGTATATTTAAAAAGAGGAGACTTCTCTCCTCTTAATCTAATTTCCTCTTAACCATGGGATTGGATCAACGTATGAACCATCTTTTCTCACCTCGAAATGAAGGTGTGGTCCTGTGGAGTTTCCAGTACTCCCAGCTTTTGCAATAACATCTCCTCTTTTTACTAGAGCTCCTTCTGAAACAGTTCTTGATGAATTATGTGCATATAGAGTTACTATTCCGCCACCATGATCCAACATTACAACCTGTCCATACCCACCAAGCCAATCGCTATATATAACTGTTCCAGCTGCTGCGGCTATTATATTGGTTCCCGTTGGCGCTGGAATATCAATACCTGTGTGAAGTTTCTTCACTTTAAAAATTGGATGAATTCTATAACCATAATATGAACTTATTCTATTATTTCCTGGCACAGGCCATGCCATTACTCCTCCGGAATATGGCCCTGTATTCTTTGATCTTTTTATAATTTCTGCTTCAATTTCCTTGGCTAATTCTAGCTGTTTGTCGTATTCCTTTTCATAGGCTTTGATATCTTCAGTCAGCTTAACCATAAGGTTTTCTTTTTCTCTACTTACTCTTTCCAAGTCTCTTTTTCTTGCTTCAAGCTTTGATTTTGTAACTTCCACTGATGCTCTCTGAGCTTCCAACTCAACTTTCTTAACATCAATTAAATCCCTTTGTTCTCTCATGTACTTTATAAGTTCCTTATCATAATCAGCTATGGATTGAATCATCTCCTGTCTTGATAAGAAGTCCTTAATATTATCAGATGATAATAATAGTTCTATATAGCCAACATTACCGTTCTTATACATAACCCTAAGCCTACTATTGAAGGTCTCTATCCTATCTTTAATGTTTCTCTCAGCTTCCTCTAGGGAAAGAATTGTCTCTTCTATTTCCACGCCTAAAATATCCAGCTCAGTTTCAACACTTTCCAATTCGGATGTGGCATTTGACACCCTAAGGTCAATCTGCTTAATCTCGGTATCAATCGTTTTGGTTTGACTTTGCATGGATTCTATTTCTTTTTTTGTCTGCTCAATTTTTTCCTGTAACTTTTCCTGTTGCTTCTTCAGGTCATTTACTGACTGACCACTTACCTGTGCTATGGTAACAAAAACCATAATTAATGCTATAATTAAAACCAAAAGTCTTTTTTTCCTCACATTGACACCTCCTACACATTAAGAAATCTCTTTAAAGATACCAAACTTCCCAATGCTCCAATTCCAGCTCCAATTGTTCCAAACATAATTGCAATATCACTAAATATTGATTCTGGTGAAACAAGATAGAATGTAAATAAGTTGTATAATTTTTCATTCATTGAACTGTAGAAATAATCATATCCAAAGTAAACAAGACCAATGGAAAGGGCTGCACCGATGATTCCAAATAGTATCCCCTCTATTATAAATGGTCCTCTAATATATCCATTTGTTGCTCCAACATACTTCATAATGTTGATTTCTCTTCTTCTGGATGAAACTGTGATCTTAATGGTATTGGAAATTATAAACACAGAAATAAATACCAAAATTCCTATTATTACAATGCCGCCAAACCTAATGTAACCTGCAAATATCAACAGTTTATCTATTATATCTTTATAATATTTTACTTCTTCAACGCCGTCAAGTGTTTTTATTGTATTTACTAAATTTTCTGCGAATTCTATATCATTTACTTTAACCACATAGGAATCTGGTAGAGGGTTTGTGTCTAATCCCTCCAATAGATAAGCTTCATCTCCCCATTCTTCCTTCATAAGTGCCAATGCTTGATCTTTGGATCTAAACATTATGGAAATAACACCTGTTTGTCCTTTTACCTTATCTTCAATATTATCCAACACTGTACTTTCTAGATCATCCTCTAAAAAGACTTCTATTTCATCAAACTTAACTTTTGTATCTAAAACAACATTATTAATACTTAGTACTAATATAAGTACAACACCAAGGATTAGCAATACAGCGGATATACTAGTTATGGAAGCAGCTCCCATTCCCCTGTTTCTCCACATGCTTTGAAATCCCTGCTTCAGGATATTCTTAAATATTCGGAATTTCAACGCTATAACCACCCTTCTCTTCATCTCTTACAAGTCTTCCACCTTCAAGAGCGATAACTCTTTTTTTCATGGAGTTTACTATGTCCTTAGCATGTGTTGCCATTAGAATGGTTGTACCTCGGTTATTTATATCCTGTAATACCCTCATTATTTCACCAGCAGTATCTGGATCAAGATTTCCCGTTGGTTCATCTGCTATCAGCACAGGTGGATTATTTACTATGGCTCTGGCAATGGAAACTCTTTGCTGCTCTCCTCCAGATAATTGATCTGGGTAGCTGCCTGCTTTTCTACTCAAATCAACCATACTAAGTATCATAGGCACTCTTCTTCTAATTTCCTTAGGATGAGCACCTACTATTTCCATTGCAAATGCAACGTTTTCATATATGGTTTTATTAGGAAGTAATCTGAAGTCCTGGAAGACCACCCCAATTTGTCTGCGAATATATGGTATTCTCCTATTTGGAACCCAGGTAATATCCTTGTTATTCAAAAACATTTTTCCAGAAGTGATGCCTTCCTCCTTTAATAAAAGCTTAATAAGTGTAGATTTACCAGCTCCACTAGATCCCACTAAAAAAACAAATTCTCCCTTATCAATTTCAGTATTTATATTATAAAGAGCAGTTACCCCTGCCTTGTATTCCTTGCAAATATTGACAAATTTTATCACCTTATCACCTCAATATGCTAATGTTCAAATATATTTTGACTAAATACATCTTAATGTTATATATTATATATTAAATAAGCTTATAAATAAACTGTTTGAGGTGATTAATTTGGATAAAATAACATTGAGAAAAGATATATTGAATGAAAGATCGAAACTTACACCTTTAAATCACTTATCCTTTAGTAAACGAATAATTAGTAATATAATTTCCACCACATTCTATAAAAATGCACAGGTAATAATGTGTTTTGTAAGTTTTGCTGATGAAGTGGATACCCATGAGTTTATAAAGCAAGCCCTAGCAGATGGAAAGAGAATCGTTGTTCCTATAGCAGTTCATGAAACCAAGGAACTTAAACCATCAGAGCTGAAGTCCTTTGATGAACTTGAACCTGGTTATTATAATATACTAACACCTAAGAAAGAATACATTAGACAAGTAAGTCCAGAGGAAATTGATCTTGTTCTAGTGCCAGGGGTAGTATTTGACCATTATGGTTATAGGGTTGGATATGGCGGTGGATATTACGATAGATTTCTACCAAAACTAAGAAAAGATGTTAAGAAGATTGCAATTGGATTTGGATTACAAGTGATCACAAGAGTTCCAAGGGAAAGTTTTGATGTTCCAGTCGATATGATTATAACCGAAAACGGACTTCTACCCTGTGATGAGGGACTTTACGAAACTGAAAGATGAAATAAGGCTTATCCCAATGATTTCTGGGATAAGCCTTTTAATTATATTCTTACTTTAGTAATTCTCTTTGAAGTGTAGCTACACCTTTACCTAGTACATCTACGCCCATTCTATATAGAGTTCTTTCAATACCTGATATAGCACCCACTAAATCATGCATGTCGATATTTCCCATATGACCAATTCTAAACATCTTTCCAGCGTAGGCTCCAAGTCCACCTGCAACTTGTGATCCTTCCTCTGCTAGGATTGTCCTAAACTTTAGATCATCAATTCCTTCTGGATATAGAACATTTGATAAAGTAACTGCTCTGTAATCTTTGTTAGCTAGTATAGTGAAGCCCATTTCTTCAAGTGCTGCCTGCATTGCTTTAGCTACTTTAATATGTCTATCATATCTTTCTTCAATTCCTTCTTCCTTAATTAATCTAATTGATTCCTTAAGTGCCCATACCATGTTTACTGCTGGCGTAGCATAGTATTTTGAAGTATCATGCATAACTGGTAACCATTTTTCAAAGTCAATATAGTATTCTGGAATAGTTCCGATTTCTTTTCTTCTAGCCATTGCTTTTTCACTTGCCCAAACCATTTCAAGTCCTGGAGCAACTCCGAAAGCCTTCTGAGATCCTGTTAGAAGTACGTCAATGTTCATTTCATCAACATATTCTCTTTCCCCTGCTGTTGCACATACGCCATCTACGATATAGATAGTTTCTGGGAATTTCTTCATCATTTCTCCAACTTCAGCAACTGGTGCACATACTCCTGTTGAAGTATCAACATGTGTAACTGTCACAGCATGGTAGTGTTTTTCTGATAATTTCTTTTCGATTTCTTCAACTGGTACGATTTGTCCCCATTCTGCTGAGATTATATCAACATTGATGCCTTTTCTTTCTGTTAGCTCAATAAATCTGTCTCCAAAATAACCATGAGATACGATAAGTAGATTGTCTCCTGCCTTTAAAACGTTTGCAATAGCCATTTCCATTCCCATTGTGCCTGTTCCAGCTACAACGAAAACTTCGCCTGATGATTTCCATAATTCCTTAAGATCAACTAGTAGTTCCTTGAAATCCTTAACGAATCCTGGATCTCCAAAAGCAACTGTTTCCCTTCCCATTTGATCCTGAATTGACCTTACAACTGGAGTAGGTCCTGGAATCATTACTAAACGACGGTTTTTCATTATATATGACCTCCTAAATTATTTAATATTGTTAATTATAATTCTACCATGTTAAATAACACATTGCAAATTTTATTTTGTTTAATTTATATCAATTATATCAAATTATATAGACATAGGGAAGCTAGAGCTCCCCTATTATCAACCTATTAAATTAATCCCTGTATTAACAACATTCTCAACATTAAATCCAAACTTCTCAAAAAGTTGATTTCCTGGTGCCGATCCACCAAAATCATCCAATGATATTATCGCACCATCTAATCCAGTGTATTTATGCCACCCCATTGAGGTACCTGCTTCTATGGCTATTCTTGCCCTTATGGAATTAGGTAGCACCTGCGCCTTATACTCTTCTGTCTGCATTTCAAATAACTCCCAAGATGGCATACTTACAACCCTTGTACCAATTCCTTTATCTTCCAGAAGGCTTTGAGCATTATAAGCTAATTCAACCTCTGAACCTGTTGCCATAAGAATTAAATCCAAGTTCCTAGATTCCTTTTTTAAAATATATCCACCTTTTAATGCATCCTTCCCAGTACCTTCCAGTAATGGTAATCCCTGTCTAGATAAAATTAAACCAACGGGTGTCTTCTTGCTTTTTAATGCAACATACCAACCAGCTGCTGTTTCTCTTGCATCAGCAGGTCTGAAGGTTATGAAGTTTGGTTGTGCTCTATAAATGGCCAACTGCTCTATTGGTTGATGAGTTGGTCCATCCTCTCCAACACCTATACTATCATGGGTCAGAACGTATGTTACAGGAAGGTTCATCAATGAGGATAATCTCATGGAAGGCTTCATATAATCTGTGAATATAAAGAAGGTTCCACCAAAAGCCTTCAGACCACCATGTAGGGTAAGTCCATTTAAAGCTGCTGCCATACCATGTTCCCTTACTCCAAAATGAACATTTGAACCTGAGTAATCATCCTTTGAAAAGGCTTTTCTGTTTTTCATATTTGTTTTATTTGAAGGTGCTAAGTCTGCTGATCCACCAAATAGATTTGGAATCCTTTCAGTTAATCTGTTAATTACTATTCCTGATGCTTCTCTGGTGGCAACACCTTTTTCAAATGTCCAAAATTCATCAGATTCCAAATACTCATCATCCACTTCCCCACTTAACCAATGGTTAAATTCCTGGGCAAGTTGGGGATACTTTTCTTTGTACTGATGGAATCTCTCATTCCACTGGTTCTCTTTTTCTTCACCAATTTTAGCCAGTTCATTCATATGGCTTAAAACCGCATCTGGCACTGTAAATGGTTCATGATCCCAGTTCAAGTTCTTTCTAAGAACATTTAAATTATGCTCTCCCAGTGGTTCCCCATGGGCGGATGCTGAATCTTGTTTCTCTGTTCCATATCCTATGTTAGTTATTATCTCAATCAATGTTGGTTTATCTATGTTTTCTTTTGCTTTGTGTATGGCAGACTCAATTTCCTTAAGATCAGTACCATCTTCAACAAGAATACTATCCCATCCCAATGCTTCATATCTACCTCTTACACTTTCTGTAAATGCAAGATCTGTACTACCTTCAATTGAAATTGAATTTGAATCATACAAAACTATAAGCTTACCCAATTTCAATGTACCTGCCAATGATCCAGCTTCATTGCTGATACCTTCCATCAAGTCTCCATCTCCACATAGAACATAAGTGTAGTGATCAACTATGTTTGCATCTTCTTTGTTAAATTTAGCAGCTAAGTGAGCTTCAGCCATTGCCATACCTACAGCTGTTGAAATCCCTTGTCCCAATGGCCCTGTGGTGGATTCAACTCCTACTGTATGACCATATTCCGGATGTCCTGGTGTCTTGGAATCCAATTGTCTAAAGTTTTTTATTTCCTCCATTGAAAGATCATACTTAAACAAATGTAATAGTGAATACAATAACATGGAACCGTGACCTGCTGATAGAATGAATCTATCCCTGTTTACCCAGTTAGGATTCTTTCCATTGTGATTCATCACTTTTGCCCATAATGTATATGCCATTGGAGCTGCTCCCAGAGGCAAACCTGGATGCCCTGACTTTGCTTTTTCTACTGCTTCAGCTGATAACATTCTTATGGTATCAACACTTAACCTATCAATATTCATTAATTAAATCCTCCTCATTTGATTTCTTTAATTTTATCTTTGCTAAAAATAGATTGTATCAGAAATAGTGGTAATACCATTTGTCTTTTTATCCTTGAAGGATTAGATATAAGTCTATACAGCCATTCCAACCCCAGTTTTATAAACACTTCAGGTGCCCTTTTAGCTTCTCCAGCCAAAATATCTATTACTCCACCGTTTCCAATAATTATAGTTGCATCTAGTCTATCCTTATTATTGTGTATCCATAGTTCCTGTTTTGGAAATCCGAAACCAACAAATAGTATATCAGTGTTGCTTGTGTTGATGTCCTCAACAACAAGATTTTCTATTTCACTGAATTCACCATTAAAGTGGCTTCCCTTGAAATATCCGTGATGATGACCACTTATCATGATACCTGGGTATTTTCTAGATAGATTTTCTACTGCCTTATTACCGACTCCATCTTTACCACCTAATAAGTATAATCTATAGCCATTTTCATCGGCAAGTTTAAGTAACTCCATAGAGGTATCAAAACCTGTTACTCTTTCTTTAATCGTTATACCTTTTAGCTTTGCACCATGTAAAATGCCTATCCCATCAGGTATAACAATATCCCCTTCATTTATAATACCCTTAAGTCTTTCATCCCTTTTGGCTGCCATAACTATTTCAGTATTAGGAGTGTATATTGTGGTTTTTTTCTTGTTCTTTAAATTCTCCCTTAAAATATCCACCACATCAATTAATGTGGTATTTTGTATTACTACTCCAAATATATCAACCTTATTAACCATTTTTATTTACTCACCTACCTAATATCTCAAAAACCTTATTTACATTTACCTTTGCCATATCTTTGAACTTATCGTGATTTAAAACAATAGCCTCCCTTAGTTTAAATCTATCGTTCCAGGCCTCTTGGAATAACAAAAATAAATTTTCTTCATCTAGACTATCAACATAGAGCCAATTATTTATTCTCATTTCTTCTAAAAATCCCTTTATCTTAGGGTCATAAACCAATCCAATCATTGGTACTTCCTGAGTTGCCGCATATATAAGCGTATGCAGCCTCATACCTATGATAAGATCCATGCCTTTTATAATACCCATTATTTCTTCAACAGGATACTTATTTTGAAGTACATAACACCTTTTGGTTTTTACCAGATTCAAAACAGAATTGCTAATCTTAACATCTTCAGGGAAATGCATTGGGACTAAAACAATATTAACGTCATAATCATCTGCAATTTTATCTACTGTTTTAGATATCATCCTTACTAGTTTATCATCATCCTTCCAATGTCTTATTGCTATACCTACCATTTTTTTATCAGTGGGAATTTCTTCAATATCCATTATCTCATTAACTCTTTTTTCATTAGCTTCCTGTAGTGTAAATACTGGATCTGCAGTAACAAAAACATCCTTATTCTTAACCTTCATCTCTCTTATATAATCCCTTGAGCCTTCATCTCTAAGGGTAATTATGTCCACCTTATTTAAAATGGTTCTGGTCAATAATCTATTGAATTTCTTGTTTATTGGACCAATCCCATTTGCATACACCATTATTGGTTTTTTTAAGAATAAAGCTAACCCCATTAAGGACAGATAATACAGTATGGACCTGGTTGATGTAACATCCTGCAATAGACTTCCCCCCCCAGAAATAAATAAATCCGTCTCTTTCATGGCACGAATAACTTCTGTGTAATTAAACCTATTAACTGATTCCACATTATATATCTCATTGGTTCTTAATGGATTATTGGACAATACCTTTATATTAAGTTTTTCATCTGTCATTTTAATGTCCTTTATCATGGCCTTAAGAATAGCATCATCACCGCTATTATCAAATCCATAATATCCAGATATTAATATGTGGTTATTCTCTTTCATAAAACTTCTCCTTTAAGAAGGTTCTTTTACCTGCTTGTTCAATCGTAATAGTACCAGTAATAGTCCAATCAACATCCAAAAACTAAATATTATCCTAGTCAAATACAACACATTTTCCACAGCTCCATGGGCCAATACTCCCGCTAAGCCTGATAAAACACCTGCTGATATTATAGAAATATAAGTATGTTCCTTTTTTATTAGTTCCTTTATGGAGTACTTGAAAACCACAAATATCAAAATCACAAATGCAATTAGGCCTGGGATTCCAAGTTCAGCTGCGATTTCCAGGAATGTATTATGTGCATGATATGTTGGCATTGTTCTTATATAGGTCTCAAATGTCTGTTTAAATGGAAGATGCCCAAATCCAACTCCAGCCAGTGGGTAATCTCCGATTATTTCCATGGTTATTTCCCACATCTTTAATCTGTATGCATTGGATGAATCATTGAAATTCCCAATACTTAGTATCCTGTTTAGATAAGTCTGAGGCAATAAGTAAACCCCCGCCAAGGTAATTGGAATTATGGATAGCAAAAACCTCTTATCCACCAGTAGTATGAACACTAATGCTGAAAAGGCAAACCCAAGCCATCCACCTCTGGACATGGTCAGTACTATGGCAAGGATTAATACCAGGGAAGTTCCAAGGAATAATACTTTTTTGTATAGTTTTTTTGAGTACCACATCAATGATATTGATAATGGTATCATCATTATGAGATATTCAGCCAATACATTAGGATTCCCAAAAACCGAAAATACTCTGGCTTTTATATCAGGATTATTTGCCACATCTATCCATGCAGCATCTATTTCAACCCCAACTACATATTGGTATAATCCGATTAATGCAACAATTGTTGCAGAAAACACCAATACTGTAATTAATCTATTTAGTTCTTTCATTGTCTTAACTGAATTAACCATAACAACCACAAGGGACAAGCTAACCATGTGAATTGTAAAATCTCTAAAACTTCCTGAGGGATTAATTGAAGTGAATGTTCCAATAATAATCAATATTCCATAGATTACCATTGGAATCTCCACCTTATTTCCTTCAAGATTATCTCTGCTTTTAAAGAAATGGTGAAAAATGAAAATCATAACTAATAGTATAAAATAATAAATAATTCCTGTATCAGGAATAAATGGATATATGAATAAACCAACCATTATTCCAATATTAATATTGTATAAGAATGAAACTAAACCTATAATTCCTACACTGGCCAATGCAAGATACTGAATAGGTAAAACTAAATATATAAGAGAAAAGACTAAACCCACTATCACTGGTAGTAGGTTTTCTTTTCTTTTTATTGCATCTACCACCACTGGTTACCTCCTTCATCAACAGAAAAAACATCATCGATTAATCTAAATAAGCTGCTATTTGATATAATCTCTTTGGATCTATTACTGCTGATCAAAATAAATACGGAAAGTAAGGATAAAGCAAAGCCGATAATAATTGAATTTACAATTGACTCCCCCTTAATTATCCCAACTCCAATAATGCCAATACCTAAAGATAGGGTAAATAATGATATTGTGGAAAAAAAAGAACTTAGATCCTTAAAGTTACTATACAGGAACGAGTATGAAATACTACCACCTTTACCAACATGAATTACTTTTCTCATCCAATCTGAGATTATATTTAAAAGCCCTATTACCATCGAATACACTTTAAACACTATGCTAGGTTCTATATTCGACTTAGGATTTGTAAAGATGCCCATGGCAAATGAGCCCTTTGATAGGCTTTTAAAAGTTCTATTTATCTTCCTAACACATCTAGCCAAGAAGCTATTATCGTATTGGGATGCTGTAAATCTTGATATTTTAACAAGCATTCCCACTAATATACTATTATACATAATATCACTCCCAAGACTAGTTAACCTTAATATCTAGCACCGTTCCAAAAAATGTTGCCTTTTTATTCTTTAGTCTAAATTGTGCACCTACTCTTGTTTGTTCTCCTCCTGCAACTATAACGTCTGGATTATCTCTAACATTTGCCTCTACTTTGAAAATTACATTGTATTTTCCAGGTAATGGTGAATTTACCCAAGAACCATCTCTTTCCAATGGCTCCATATATTCCTCATAAGATACTTCCACTATCTCTCCTATATAATTTCCCTTATCATAATGATAAATTCCATCCCCAACTACTATGCTATTAACTGTTGGTATTCTAACATTTGAAACTTCTATGGTTATAATTGCCTTTGTGGTCTCACTTACTACGATGGGTTGAGATTTCAGTCTCTGATATCCACCTATGCCAACTAATGCAATTATAAGAATAGCTGCCAGATCAATAATGTTAATAATCCCAAATATTTTTCCCTTTTCATTTATAATTTTCATTGTTTTCCTCCGTGATTTTCTAAAATTTGATTATATATTTCTTCATGTACCCTTGCCAAGGATTCTGAAGAATAGTTGTTTTTAACCTTATCATATAGATTCTTTCCAAATGTTCTCATCAATTCAGGATTCTCGACCAATTTCAATATCCTATCTGCCAGACTTGCAGAATCTCCCACATTTATTAAATAACCATTAACATCATTTTCCACCAGTTTACTTAATCCTCCAACGTTAGTTGTGATAATGGGCTTTTCCATCAAAGCACCTTCTAAAACTGCATAAGGGAAGCTTTCACTTACACTGGTTAATACATTTATGTCTATGGCATTATAAAATGAATATTGGTCCTTCAGAAACCCAATAAAATGAACCTTATCCTTTATTCCATACTCACTTGCCAATGACTTAAGACGTTTCTCATCATTTCCCTCACCTGCAAGTATAAATTCAACACTACTGTTTTTAGTGGATACATCCCTTGCTGCTTTTAGAAAGGTTTCATGATCTTTAACCTTATCAAGTCGTGCAATTATTCCTACAAAGGTCTTTCCCTCTGGCTGTATATTGTATTTTCTAGAAAACTCTTCCTTATGTGTATACTCCAGATTCTTATCCATATCTATGCCATTATACACAGTGAATATATCATCGGAATTAAATCCTCTTTCCACAAGCATATCCTTAAAGGCATCGGAAATTGCAATGTAGTAATCAAATCTCTTTAATGCAAGTTTATTGAGAGTTGTATATACTATCCTTTTATAGAAATTGTCTTTAAAATCCAGATTAAAGTCACTGTGTATCGTTGTAATAAATGGTTTCTTGACCTTTCTAGAAAGAAATAGGGCTATAAGATTAGCTCTAGCTCCATGACAATGGATAATATCATAATCATTTTCCTCTATTTCATCAACCAATCTATTTATAACAGACATGTCTGATCTACTCTTTTGTTTGAAAACTTGGATAGGAACTCCTTCTTCCAATGCATCATGGTAAAATGTATCTTCTATGAAACAGATAACTTTAGCATCTATTCTCTTATTCAAGCCCTTTAAAAGAGCAATTATGTGGGTTTTAGCACCACCAGTATCTCCACCACTTATTAAATGAAGTACTTTCATCTTACCCAATCCTCCTTCCTATCCCATAATTTCCAGTAATTTCTTAGTATAGTTCAGTTTTTTATCTCTACTTATTCTAAGTGCAGGAATCAGATTATATTCACTGCTAATCTGTTTAAATTCCTCAGGATAAAATCCTGAATTTTTCAAGCTCTTAAGCATTAACATATATTTATCGCTGCTTGCCTTTACAAATACTTCTGCAGCATACTCTCCTATTAAAACCTCACCCTGTCTTCTTTCAATAAGATTAAAAGCTCCAAAACCCATTACATATTGAGAGGAAAAAATTCTATATGCTTTGTCTTTTTCCATTATTTTTTCATCATTCATTGGGTAGACCTGATTAATCAATTCGGGCAATATTGGATTGTTAATCTGATATCCGTAAATATCAATATCTCTTCCTATCCTTTCACAAGCAAAGATGACAGATTTTGATGTTTCCAAATGGTCTCTGTGACCATCAATTAGAAAAGGGGTGTAGATTCTATTTGGCATGCTTGATTCAATAATCTCAATTATGGATTCTACAAGGCCATCATTGTTTGAGCAAACATCTCCATCTTTTTCATCAAGAAAAACAACTTGATCAAAACCGTAAAATTGTCCAACTTTATTCCCCTCATCTCTTCTTTTCTTAATCAAAACTGATTGGTCAAGATGAGAAGTTGAGCTGCTACCATCTGTCACATATACCAATATCATCTTATTAGCATTTTCTCGTAAGCTTAATAAAGTCCCACCTAATCCGATTGTCTCATCATCAACATGGGGAGCAAACACAACTATATTTTCACCCTTGTCTGATTCATGAATGGTATAGTGATCTCGCTTAGTATAATTTTTATAAATATATTTGGAATACATATTATTAAGTATCCTTATTGGATACTTAATAATAATCTTTATTGTATTTCTTAACATTTTCCACCTCTAACTAAAAAAAGTCAGCTTTATTCATAGGAATTGAGAAAGTAACTTTTTTATCATCCTTATTAAATACATAGCTTGTAGATTTACTCTTTAATAGGTTATATGTTAGTGTCTGAACATTTTTATATATAAAAAAGAATCCACCCTTTGCAAGTTTTAACCTATCCTTATATTCACTATTAAACCTGCCTAATACATAATACATCTTATTGCTTCTTTTATAAAGAAGAAAATACTCATTCTTATACTTTGTGTAGTAATAATTCTGATTTGGCTTGTTTAAGAATCTCCACTTTAAGTAATCATCCTGTATAAATGATGTTTCTTGTAGCATTTCATTTTTAAACATACAAAAGGACAGGAACCAAGTATTGTACTTCTCCCAACCCATTTTTATATTTCCACCCTTAGAATTCTCATTGGGAAAGTTATATATATATCCTTCCCTTGTCTGTTCCAAGGCCAATTTGCTCATTTCAGGGAATATCCCTATTTTCCTATACTCTATATAAAGAGCTGTATCACAGGGTTGATAAGATTCCCTTCCATTTATATCATTTCTCCAAAAGGATCTTATTCCTATGGGCATAGCTTTATCATATGCTATTACAATAACAGAATCACCATAAATGTTATCCTGATACTTCCACTTAAACCAGTCTAATCCTTTGTCTTCATGGAAAACATGATTAAATACTTCCAAGAAATCACTTTTTTGCTTTTCAGTAATCATTGAAGTTTTAATAATGCTGTAATTTATATTATCCCTATTCAACACGGTAATTACCCCTTACCATAAGATAAACAGTTGCATCGGAAGTTGCCAATACACCTCTTCCATCACTCCTGGCAATTATAAGAAGGTGATTCGGAGGTATATTTTCTCCAGATTTTATATCAATACCTGCAGTAACATCTGCAAGACCACCTTGAGGACTGGTAATTGCTGTTGCTTTTCCACCTCTTAGGATTATCTCCCCACCTGCTTCTGCTATTAACTTCTGCCCTTTTGATAGCTCAACTACAAATAGCTGAGATTCATTTGATCCACCACCAGTAGGGATTCCAGCAACTTTTGTATCCACATAGTTTCTAACTTCTTGAAGTTTGGTATTTAGGTAACTTAATGTTATAAGTGGATCTGTTTCTGTTCCAGGGTCAGAAAATGCAATCCCACCAATGGCTAATGCCAAAACTACACTTAGTATTATAATCGTCTTTTTTATTCTCATTTAATCTGGCAATAACTATTTATATTGCCATCCTCCTTTCAAATTAGAAATATTAGAGCCATCTCTTATGTTAACCACTTTTCATTATACTATATAAGGGCAAAAAAAATAAGCATATCCATGCTTATTTTTTAAATATGTAGGAGGATTCTTAGAAATTTCCAAGACCAATACTTATTCTTAAGCCTTCGTCCACTCTTCTCATCATATCCTCATCAAATTTCCCTATTTTTTCTCTAAGTCTTTTTTTGTCTATTGTTCTGATTTGTTCCAACAAAACTACTGAATCCTTTGGCAATCCATAGTCTGGTGCCGTTATTTCTATATGGGTAGGTAACCTAGCCTTATTGATCTGAGAAGTGATGGCAGCAACTATAATTGTTGGTGAATACTTATTCCCAACATCATTCTGGATAACCAGAATAGGTCTGACACCACCTTGCTCAGAGCCAATAACTGGACTTAGGTCCGCATAGTATATATCTCCTCTTTTAACGATCATAGTACTTCTAACTCCAGATTTGATTCATATCCAATGAGATCGATAATGTCCTCTTCCAATCCCATTTCAGCGAGGGCTATATTTAATTGATTCACTTCCAGGTATCCTCTAATAAACTCTTTGTATTTGCTGCATCTATACTCACTGCAATTACACAATGCCACAAGCTTGTCGAATAAATCCTTGTTTCCCTCATTGATCATCGGGAGACCTGAGTTGTTTTCAGTCATCTTTTCTTAACCCCCCCTTTCTATTTATTCTTAGAGAAATACAGGGTCATTTTTATTATATCCTGATGATAAAAATTATGTCAACTAATAGATTAGTCTAATAGGTAATCCAATTGTTTCACGATCTTTCCATTTCTTAAATAAACCCTGGGGAGCCTTCTTCCCATCATACAAACTAATTCATAATTAATTGTTCCCAGTTTTTCTGATACCTCATCAACACTTGGATACCCTCTTACACCTTCTCCAAAGAAGATTATCTCATCTCCAGGCTTTACATCTTCCACATCAGTTACATCAAGCATAAGCTGATCCATGCAGATTCTTCCCACCACAGGTACAATTTTCCCCTTTATGAAAGCTTCCGCCTTTTTACTTAAAAGCCTAGAGTATCCATCTGCATATCCAATGGGTACTGTTGCTATTTTACTCTTTCTTTCAGTATGATAAATATGTCCATAGCTAATTCCAGTATCCTTCTCCACATCCTTAACATTGGATATTATTGCTTTAAGAGTCATTGCAGGCTTTAAATGTATTCTGTTCATATCTACCTCAAAGGATGGATAATAACCATATAGCATAATTCCAGGTCTAACTAGATCAAGATTATACTCTGGATGATCAATAATTGCCGCAGAATTTGATACATGCTTTATGGGTATAGATAGTCCTTCTTTTTCAAGGTTTGCAACTATTTTCATGAATCTATCAAACTGGAGTCTAGTAAAGCTTTTATCTGTTTCATCTGCCTTTGCAAAGTGGGTAAATATTCCCTCGATTTCTAAATTGCTCAATTTTGAAATCCTCATAATATCATTTACTGAATCATCGTTGGGTAAGAATCCGACTCTTCCCATTCCACTGTCAATTTTTATATGGATCTTAACGCTTTTACCCATTTCCCCAGCTACTTTTGATAGATTAAAAGCATCTTCATATCTATAAATAGACTGTATTAAATCATTTGCCACAACTGTATCCATTTGATAACTGGGAGTATAATTAAGTATCATTAAAGGGCCATTTATCCCTGCTCTTCTTAACTCCACACCTTCATTTAGTAATGAAACTGCTAATCTATTAGCTCCTATTTCCTTATACAGTTTACCTAGCTCAACAGATCCATGACCGTATCCGTTGGCTTTGATAACTGGCATAATCATAGTCCCTTCCTTAATGTTTTTCCTGATTTCATTGAAGTTATGAATCAGATTATCCAAATTGACTTGAACATAGGTTGGTCTTACATCCAAATGATTCTCCATGGTATACTCCTCCGTTTATTATTTCTCAACTATAACTGAAACAGCTTTTGGTAATGCTTCAATTATATCACTGGCTATCATTCCATATTCACCTTTTTCATCTCTGGCAATATCCCCTGCCAAACCATGAACATATACGGCCAATACTGCCGCATTAAAGGGATCTTTTATTTGTGCAAGGAAAGTACCTGCAACACCAGATAAAATATCTCCTGATCCTGCTGTAGCCATTCCTGGATTTCCAGATTTATTGATATAAACCCTTTCTCCATCAGTAACTATTGTGTTATGACCTTTAAGAACCGTTACAACACCATAGGTTTGGGCAAACTTAATGGCAGCTCCTTCCCTATCATTTTGGATATCAGCAGTTGTCATCTTTAATAATCTTCCCATTTCACCTGGATGAGGTGTTATTATTGTCTTTCCTTTTCTATGTCTAATAATTGTTGGATTATCTGATAATATATTTAATCCATCTGCATCTAATACCAATGGATTCTCAAAGTGTAAAAGACAATCCTCGATTAAATTTTTCTGCTTAGACCCTAAACCAAATCCAGGTCCTAAAACCAAAGAATCTAATCCTTCCTGAGCTTGTCTATATCCGTAAAGATCGGTAGCCTCTCTTACCATAACCTCCACTACTTTTAATCCAAAATCTCTGGCTAAATCCTTTTCCAGTATGGCATGAACCAGACCTGCTCCACTTCTTAATGCTCCATATGTTGCCAGATAGACAGCTCCTAGCATTCCTTGACTTCCACCGATTACTCCTATCCTTCCAAAACTTCCTTTATGAGAATCCAAACTTCTCTTAGGTAGTCTTAATGTCATATTTTCTGGAATTTGGTATTCTTTTCTTTCTTCACCTATTGCTATTGCCATTGCATACTCCTCCTCATTTGAAATTGATATATCAATATTATTTATTCCCAAGGGCTCCATAAAACTTCTTAGATTTTCTCCTATGTTAACATATGGTCTTCCACTTACTTCATGAAGAATTTCAATATCCTTCCAGGAGAGTTTTCCAATTCCACTGCCAATAACCTTGGATACAGCCTCTTTAGCTGCAAATAATCCAGCCACAGTGGGCACTCTATGATTTTTCTCATTCAAATACTCTATTTCATCCTTCGTGAAGATTCTATTGTAAAAAAGATCCCTTTTATTATCAATCAGGGATTCTATTCTTCTCTTATCAACAATATCTACTCCTGATCTAATTCCCATTGTTATCACCCTTTACTCCATTAGCATACATACTTAATAATATCACATTTGTCATTTACTAACAATATGACAA
>JAUWAD010000021.1 GCA_030602225.1 Bacillota bacterium
TAAGGATGTACTTATTAACAAGATAGAAAGAACCGGTAAAAAGGAATCTTTTTATATAGAGGAATAATTAACATAATCTTTTCCCTTGACATTAAAGAAGAGGTTTGTTACATTAATAAGAAAATATTAACTGGGAAAATCATAAAGGAGGAATTGATTTGGAATTTGTAGGAGAAGGTTTAACCTTTGACGATGTGCTCTTATTGCCAGGAAAGTCAGAGGTTCTTCCAAGGAATACCAATGTGAGCACATACTTAACTAAAAAGATAAAACTCAATATACCATTGATGAGTGCGGGAATGGATACAGTTACAGAATCAAGAATGGCAATTGCCATGGCAAGAGAAGGTGGAATCGGCATAATTCACAAAAATATGTCCATTGAAAGACAAGCATTGGAAGTGGATAGAGTAAAAAGATCAGAACATGGAATTATAACAGATCCATTTTTCCTATCTAGAGATCATATTATTGCAGATGCATTGGAACTAATGGAAAGATATAGAATTTCTGGAGTTCCAATTGTTGATGAAGATAATACTTTGGTTGGAATTCTAACAAATAGAGATATTAGATTTGAAAAGGATATAACAAAAAAGATCGATGATGTAATGACAAAAGAAAATCTGATTACTGCTCAGATTGATATCACCATGGATGAAGCATTGGATATAATGAAGCAGTATAAAATTGAAAAGCTACCTTTGGTGGATGATGATTTTAAATTAAGTGGACTGATAACCATTAAGGATATCGAGAAATCAATTGAATTTCCAAACTCAGCAAGGGATGAAAGAGGAAGACTACTGGCAGGGGCAGCTGTTGGAGTAACTGATGATATGCTTAAGAGAGTGGCAGCATTGGTAAAAAGCCAAGTGGATGTGGTAGTTCTAGACACAGCCCATGGCCATTCAAAGGGAGTCTTAGATGCTGTTAAGAGTATTAAGGCAAATTATCCAAATCTACAGGTTATAGCTGGTAATGTGGCGACGGCAGAAGCAACCCATGATCTAATAAAAGCTGGTGCAGATGCAGTTAAGGTTGGAATTGGTCCTGGTTCCATATGTACAACAAGGGTTGTAACAGGAATAGGAGTACCTCAAATTACAGCAGTAATTAACTGCTCACAGGCAGCAAATGAGTTTAATGTACCAGTAATTGCAGATGGGGGAATAAAGTACTCAGGAGATATTACAAAGGCAATTGCAGCGGGTGCAAATGTTGTGATGGCAGGATCACTGTTTGCTGGAACTGAAGAAAGTCCTGGAGAGGAAGTACTGTTTGAAGGAAGAAGATATAAGGAATATCGAGGAATGGGTTCCATGGGAGCAATGGACTCTGGCAGTAAGGATAGATACTTCCAGGAAGGAACCAAGAAGTATGTACCAGAAGGAGTGGAAGGAAGGGTTCACTACAAAGGTAAGCTAGGTGATGTTGTTTATCAGCTAATTGGGGGATTAAAGTCTGGTATGGGATATGTTGGAGCAAAAGACATAGGAGAACTTCAGGATAAGGCTAAGATGATTAAAATATCATCAGCAACCTTGGTGGAAAATCACCCACATCATATTACAATTACGAAGGAATCACCTAATTATCAAAGAGGATAATAATTTTGGATCTGATTAATTTCAGGTCCTTTTTCATATCTAAAATCATCTATACTTTTTAAAGGCAATGTAGTAAAATGAACTCATAATTTGAATATTATATAAGGAATTCAGGTGATCATGATGAAAATTGGACTTGATGTGGGATCCACAACACTTAAATGTGTGGTAATGGATCAGGAAGAGAATCTGTTGTTTAGTTCTTATGAAAGACATTATTCTCAAATCAAGGAAAAAACCATTACCCTTTTAGAAGAGATAAAAGATAGGTTTCCCCATGTGGATACTTATTATTTGTCAATATCAGGTTCAGCAGGTATGGGGTTAGCTCAAAGATTTGATATACCTTTTATCCAAGAGGTGTATGCAACAAGATTAGCTGTACTAAAGAGAGTAGAAAATCCTGATGTGGTTATTGAGCTAGGAGGGGAGGATGCTAAGATACTATTCCTTTCTGGTGGAATGGAAGTAAGGATGAATGGGTCCTGTGCTGGGGGGACAGGTGCATTTATAGACCAGATGGCAACACTTATGGGAGTTAATTTAACAGAACTTAATCAGTTGGCTAAATGTTATGATAAGACTTATACCATAGCCTCAAGATGTGGAGTTTTTGCAAAAACTGATATCCAGCCATTGTTAAATCAAGGAGCAAATAAAAGTGATATATCAAAGTCCATCTTCAATGCAGTTGTGAATCAAACAATAGGGGGATTAGCTCAAGGTAGACCCATAAAGGGAAATGTTGTCTATTTAGGTGGGCCCTTGACCTTTTTCTCTCAACTTAGGGAGAGTTTTAATTCTGTTTTGGAGGTAATAGGCACTTGCCCGGAAAACTCCCTTTATTTTGTGGCAATGGGCACTGCATTAAGTCATACTGAGAAGAGAATAGATTTAAAAGAACTATTAAATAAATTGAGAACAGCAGAAGACATAAAGGAATTTGGGGGAGTGAATAGGCTATTTAGCAGTGATGAGGAATACATAAAGTTTAAATCAAGACATGATAAGGAAAGAATAAGTACAATTGATCCAAGGTCTTATTCTGGAAATGGATACCTGGGAATAGATGCAGGGAGTACAACTATAAAAGCAGTGGTAATTGATGAAGATGAAAATTTAATTGCATCTGTCTATAGACATAATCAGGGGAATCCAATTCCATTGATCAGGGACTTTCTTTTAAACTTCCATAAGGATTACCCTGATATAAAGATAAAAACATCAGCAGTAACTGGGTATGGAGAAGAGCTTGTAAAGAATGCATTCAATTTGGATTATGGAGTGGTGGAAACCATTGCTCACTATACTGCTGCAAAAAAGTATAAGGAGAATGTGGACTTTATAATAGATATAGGTGGTCAGGATATTAAATGCTTTAAGATAAGAGATGGATTAATAGATTCCATTTTCCTGAATGAAGCATGTTCCTCTGGATGTGGATCATTTCTGCAGACATTTGCTGAAGCCTTGGGATATTCAATAGATGAATTTGCCAAACTTGGGATACATGCTAAAAATCCAGTGGATTTAGGTTCAAGATGTACTGTGTTTATGAATTCATCAGTAAAACAAGCACAAAAGGATGGAGCAACCATAGCGGACATATCTGCTGGATTATCAATAAGTGTTATAAAGAATGCACTTTATAAAGTAATCAGAGCTAATTCTGCCAAAGACTTGGGAGAGAATATAGTTGTACAAGGGGGCACCTTCTATAATGATTCCGTACTAAAGGCATTTGAGGATGAACTTGGACATAAGGTAATTAGACCAAATATATCAGGTTTAATGGGAGCCTATGGTGCAGCCATTTATTGCAAGAACCAAAATGAACATAAAGGTGAACATTTAGATATGGTTGGATTGGAGAATTTCTCCCACAATGTTAAGGTTGTTCTTTGCAATCTATGCGAAAATAATTGTAGACTAACTGTTAATAATTTTGGAGATGGTAGGAAATTCATTGGTGGAAATAGGTGTGAAAGACCAATAAAAAATAAGACTAATGAGACCAGCTACAATATATTTGATGAAAAGTTAAAACTACTAAGTGAATATAAACCCATTGTTGGAAGAAGGGGAAGCATTGGCATCCCCATGGCGTTGAACATGTATGAATTACTTCCCTTCTGGCATACTTTATTTACCTTGCTAGACTTTGAGGTAATAGTTTCACCTTTTTCAAGTCAAGATATTTATATTAAAGGTCAACATACAATACCATCTGATACCATATGTTTTCCAGCAAAATTAGTGCATGGACACATTGAGTATCTATTAGATAAGAATGTGGATAAGATATTTTATCCGTGTCTGACATATAATATCAATGAAAAAAGGGGAGATAATGATTTCAATTGTCCTGTAGTTGCATATTATCCGGAGGTAATAGCAGCTAATGTTGGAAGGATAAAGGAAAGTAAATTTATCTTTGATTATCTTGGATTTGACAATTTAAAACTGTTGGTAGAAAGAATATATGAGATATTCCGTAAAGAACACAAAGACCTAAGATATAATGAAGTGAACTTGGCTGTTTACAGAGCAAAGAAGGAATATGAAAACTATATGTCAAAGATCCAAAACAAAGGTAAGGATTTCCTGGATATTTCAAGGATGGAAGGTAAAAGGGCAATAGTTTTAGCAGGCAGGCCATATCATATAGATCCCGAAGTGAACCATGGAATAGGAAAGTTATTGGATGAACTAGGAATTATAGTTCTTTCAGAGGACTCAATCAGTCATCTATCAGGAAAAACAAAGACTGATATTTTAAATCAATGGACTTATCACTCAAGGTTATATTCAGTAAGCGAGTATATATCAAAATTAGACAATGTTGAACTAGTTCAACTGGTGTCCTTTGGTTGTGGTTTAGATGCCATAACCACTGATGAGGTAAAGGCTATTCTAGAAGAGAATAATAAAATATACACTCAGATAAAAATAGATGAAATAACCAATTTAGGAGCTGTGAAAATTAGGATTAGAAGTTTGCTTGCTGCCATTGAACAGAGGGAAAGAGAGATGATGATGGTATGAGTAGGGTTTCAAAAGTTGAATTTACAAAAGAAATGAAGAAAAATTACACAATACTGTGTCCTGACATGGCTCCAATCCACTTTAATCTGTTGGAAAGAGTTTTTAAGAATAATGGTTACAATCTAGTAGTATTAAAAAACCAAGGAACATCTGTGGTGGAGGAAGGTTTAAAAAATGTCCACAATGACACATGTTATCCAGCACTCTTGGTTATTGGTCAGATGATTGATGCTCTAAATAGTGGAGCTTACAATATTCATAAGGTTGCCTTAATGATAACTCAAACTGGAGGTGGATGCAGAGCATCCAACTATATACATCTACTGAGAAAAGCTCTCATAAAGGGAGGCTATGGCCATGTGCCAGTTATTTCACTAAATGCAGCAGGACTGGAGAAGAATAGTGGGTTTAAGATACCTTTGAAAATGTTAAAACAAGCTGTTGCAATCCTTGCATATGGTGATTTGTTAATGTTGCTTGATAATCAGGTAAAACCATATGAAATCCATAGGGGAGATTCAAAAGAAAATGTGGAATATTGGTTAAAGTACTTAGGGGATGAGTTTTCAAGAAGTATGGGAGTTAAAACAAGTTGTCTTAGGATGAATATGGAAAAGATAGTAAGATCCTTTAATGCTATACCCATGGAAAAGAAAAATAAGGTTAAAGTTGGAATTGTTGGAGAGATATATGTTAAGTTCTCATCCCTTGGAAACAACAATCTTGAGGAGTTTTTATACAATGAAGATTGCGAGGTTATGATTCCTGGGTTATTGGGATTTATTATGTATACTGTTGAAAATGGTGTAATAGATCATCAGTTGTATGGAAAGGGAAAGATAAAGAGTATAGTCATGAAGAAAATAAATGATTATCTGGGCTCAGTAGAAGGTATTATGATTGATGCAGTTAAGAAATACAGCGATTTCACCGCCCCATCACCATTTAAACACTTAAAGGAGCTTGTTGATGAAGTTGTTGGTTTAGGTTGTAAAATGGGAGAAGGATGGCTGCTTCCCGGAGAAATCGTGGAATTGATAATTAAAGGTTATGATAATATTGTTTGTACACAGCCCTTTGGATGCTTACCAAACCAAATAGTTGGTAAAGGAGTTATACCAAATATTAAGAAGAAGCATCCAGAAGCTAATATTGTTCCCATTGACTATGATCCTGGTGCAACTAAAGTTAATCAGGAAAATAGAATAAAATTAATGTTAGCTGTGGCAAGGGAAAAAATGAACGAAGAATATATTGATTATATTAGCAAGGGAATTGAGGATAAAATTAATAATGGTAATATACCAGCCAATATATTATAAGCAAAGGATTGCCAAAAGTTTGGCAATCCTTTGTTTTTGTGCTAATATTAGATTTGGAGGTGTTATTATGTGGACTAGAAAAGGTTTAAAGCAGGAAACCAAGGAGTGGTTAAAGTCATTTTATTGGAAGGCATTTATAGTTTGCTTAATTGCAACCATATTTACATCAGGCTTTAAGGGAAAAAGAGAGACCCGATATGATTTTAATCATACAATTCCATCTCTTACCACAGAGGAGTATAGAATCGAATTAAGCCCTGGACCAAATAGATTTATATTTGACAATTTTTTTGAAAATCCTTTCACCATAAGGGTTTTAGGGTTTGGAACCTTTTTTTTAATCGGATTAGCCAGTGTAGTAATAACTGTAATTATTGGGAATCTACTAATTGTGGGAGAAAAACGATTTTTTATAAATGCCTTTAGGGGTGATGAAGTAAAGATTTCCACTGTACTTTCTGCAATGAGAAAAGATCAATGGTTACCCATGGCTGGGAAGATGTTTTTGTTAGATATATACCTATTTTTATGGTTTTTGCTTTTAATAGTTCCAGGGATAATAAAATCATATCAGTACAAGTTTGTACCATACATATTGGCGGAAGATCCTGAGTTAACCTTAAGTGAAGCCATAAGCTTAAGCTCTCAATTGACTGATGGGCATAAGAGTGAAATGTTGGTGCTTGACCTTTCATTTATAGGTTGGCATATACTTGGAGGACTATTTTTTGGAATAGGAAGTATTTTCATAGCACCATACCAAAGAGGAACATTTGTTAAGCTATATGAGCATTTAAGAGGGGATTTAAGTACTGGAGTATATGAACAATTCTATGAGTAAAAAATAATCCCAAAGGATTTCCTTTGGGATTTATGGTATCATATAGCTTATTTCTCTTCTTATATCTTCTGTAATTACCTTATTTGTTGTAAGATCAACCAAGTTTATCAATCTACTAATCACATCTGCAAAATAGCTATCCTTGTAGGTTTCAGCTATTAGAATTAGTTCATCCTTTGATTCCTTTATGAAACTTCCACCAGCATCAAAGGTATTTTTAGATTCACCAATATATAGTAATGTGTCTAGATAGTGTTCATAAAGAGTTAACAAGGAACCTAACTTATTTGAGTAACTATATGTCAACCTAAATCTTTCAATTTCAGTTAGTCTATCTGCAAGTCTGGACTTTGGAATGGCAGCAAAGTTATTTTTTTTATGGGGATTTGAAACTTCCCTTCCCATAATCCTAAGATAGCTTCTATACTCATTTGTTATATTGTCGTTAAACTTCCCTAAAAATCTATCATAATCTATTTGGTAAAAATATCTTCCATTATCTATTATTAGCTTGTAACCTTGATTTAAGTTTTTGATTAGGATATTCTTTAGATCAGATTCTGAGGCTAAGACCTTTTCTCTATTTAGATATTCAATATCATTTAATCTATCCTGGGACAGTCCATAACGTTCAAATACCACATCAAAGCTGAAATCTTTAAAATATCTGTTGAATAAAGTAGATACATCAAGGCTTTTGTAGGTGGCTTCTCCTTGCATGGCTTTAAGATGCTTATCCAGTGAGTCCACAACATCTTGCTTTGTCATTTGTGACATATTGCTTTCTAGGTCTTTAATGTAGTCTAATTCTCCAGGCTTTGGTTGTGGATTTTCAATAGCCATCATTCCTACCCTGGAGCTTTCAGCATTAATGCTTCCAAATTGCATAACCCAATCCCTTTGGACTACAAAGCCACCATCTAAACCATCCCATTTATACCAAAGAAGAATCTTATCAGCATCTTTAGTATTTTTTTCAGAGGTTTCTGGGTCGATGGTATATATACTAAATTCCAATATTCCATCTCCATCTATATCTTCTATTCCATTATTTGTTGATACAGAGAACAGATTGATTTTTTTTGGATTTAATATTGATTTTAACTTGCCATCTTGTAGCTTATACCCATAGGTTATTCCAGCCTGTGAGCCCACTTGGTTACTAAGATAAATCCCATAACTATCATCGCTTATCTTCCCAATTTCCATGCTGTAGTTTGTGTTATCATAGTTCATGGAGATACTATCTATAAGGACATAATTACCCCCTATAAATTTGTATACTTGAAGATAGCCAGGATCGTTTACATCATCAGGTTGTCTTTGGATAAATAGTACAATCTCAGATATCATGTCACCATCCATATCACCAAAAGCATAATGACCTTTTTCTATATTCAATTTATTATTAAGAGTTAAAAGATACTCTTCTATCTTATATCTCATTTCATCTGATTCTAACTGATAATTATCTAGGGGAAGCGTAAAATCTGTCTCAATACTATCCATAGCCATGGTGTTCATCATTTCCATGGGAGCTTCCGCAGTTTTATCTGTAGATTTTGATCCACAGGAGGATAATATCATCATGGTGGCAATTAGAATCCCAATTATGAGAAGGAGTGATTTTGGTTTCATGACAATGCTCCTTTCTAGTTGTATTATACACGAATATTAGCATTTGTGTGTAACAATCAGGTTACAGATTTTCTGTAATTGACAGACAATTCCTTCCTTTGTTAAGATTAGATTATGATGGGAGTGATACTATGCTAATGGCTAAAGAGAGAGAAGATATTGTGAAATACGGTAAAATGTTGTTAGAGAGAAATCTTACAACTGGTACTGGAGGAAATATTAGTATATATAATAGAGAGGAAGATTTAGTTGCCATGAGTCCATCGGGAATAGATTATTTCCAGACAAAACCAGAGGATGTTGTGGTTCTAAATCTGATGGGAGAAGTGATAGACGGCAATAGAAAGCCATCTTCTGAACTGATGCTTCACCTAATTATGTATAGAAATAGAGAGGATATAAATTCCATTGTACACACTCATTCCATATATGCAACATCTGTGTCATGTATGAATCAGGATTTACCCCCTGTCCATTATATGATTGCTGTGGCAGGTGAGAATGTAAGATGTGCAAAGTACGCCACATTCGGAACTGAAGAACTTGCTTTTAATGCATTTGAATCCATGAAAGATAGAAATGCTGTACTTCTTGCCAACCATGGACTTTTATCAGGAGGAGGAAGTATTAAACAAGCATTCAAGATAGCTGAGGACATAGAGTTTGTAGCTGAAATATATACTAAGACCAGATCCATGGGAGAGCCAGTAATCCTACCTAAGGACGAGATGGAATTGATGAAGGTAAAGTTTAAAGAATATGGTCAAAAGAAATAGAGGGAGAAATCCTTCTTTTTTATTGTAGTTTTAAGGTGAATATTGTATAATACAATTGAACATATGAACAAGTATTCATATAAGGAGGTAGCCATGAATAATTCCCAAAATGAAAACAGTATATGTGGGTGCAATATAATCCATGAGGATATCGTAAATAAGGTAAGCCAATTATTACCAGCTGATGATTTATTGTATAAGCTGTCGGATTTTTTCAAGATTATTGGAGATAAGACTAGGATAAAGATACTGCACGCCCTTTTTGAATCGGAAATGTGTGTTTGTGATATTGCTTACTTACTTAACATGAATCAATCAGCAATATCCCATCAGTTAAGGGTACTTAAGACTGCAGGTCTTGTCAAGTTTCGAAAAGAAGGTAAGGTCGTATATTATTCCCTTGATGATGATCATGTTAAGAATATATTAGATCAGGGTTTGATTCACCTAAGTCATAAATAGTGGAGGATATAATGAATACAATAGAGTTGTTCCTAGAAGGTTTGGACTGAGCAAATTGTGCTTCTAGGATAGAAGATAGAGTAAAAAAAATAGATGGAATAAGGGAAAGTAGTTTAAACTTTGCAAATGGAATATTATTCATCGAGTATGGGAATATAGATTTCAAGGATGAACTGATTGAAAAAGTCAAAGAAATAGTGAATTTTTTTGAGCCCCATGTTAATGTTTTACAAAAGGATGAAATGGAAGATCATGCCCACCATACCCATGAAAATCAACATCATCATGACCACTCCCATCATAGTTCTAAGGATATGAAATTTGTAGTATTGGGTAGTATAATCTTTGCCATTGCTATTGTCCTAAGAAATACACAATATATAAGGTTGGGACTATTCCTGATAAGCTATATATTAATTGGGGGAGAGGTATTATTAAGGGCATTTAGAAATATACAAAAGGGTCAAATATTTGACGAGAACTTCTTAATGACCATTGCCACCGTAGGTGCATTTATTATAGGAGAGTACCCAGAAGGTGTTGCCGTTATGCTATTTTATCAGATAGGGGAGTATTTTCAGAGTCTTGCTGTCAACAGGTCAAGAAGGTCAATAGCAGAACTTATGGATATTAGACCGGACTATGCAAATATTATAACAGATATTGGTGAAGAAAAAGTTGACCCTAGGAATGTTAGAGTTGGAGATATTATCCTTGTAAAACCAGGAGAAAAAGTACCATTGGATGGTTCAGTAATTGATGGTAGTTCATCTGTGGATACTTCTGCATTAACGGGAGAGTCATTGCCAAGGGATGTGAATGTGGGAAATAGTGTATTAAGTGGGTTTATAAACAAACATGGTCTATTAAAAATTAAAGTTGAGAAGGAATTTGGGCAATCCACAGTTTCCAAGATACTACAGCTAGTGGAGACAGCAGGTAATAAAAAAGCTCCCACTGAAAACTTCATAACTAAATTTGCAAAATACTATACTCCTTTTGTGGTGATGGTTGCAGCTTTAATAGGGATTATTCCACCTTTGGTCTTAGCTGAAGCCACATTTTCTCAATGGTTTTATAGAGCATTGGTATTTCTAGTTGTAAGTTGCCCCTGTGCCCTTGTAATTTCCATACCATTGGGATTTTTCGGAGGTATTGGTGGTGCTTCTAGAGAAGGGATCCTTATTAAAGGGGGCAATTATTTAGAAGCTTTAAACTCAGTGGATACATTGGTATTTGATAAAACAGGTACTTTGACAAGGGGTAAGTTCAGTGTTGAAGAGATTTATACTAATGAAAAAATTACAAAAGATGAACTTCTTGAGATTGCAGCTAATGTTGAGAGCTTTTCCAACCATCCCATCGCTCAATCTGTAGTTTATGAGTACAAAGGATCTCTTAATAAGGAAGGTATAACCCAGTACAAGGAGCTGGCAGGATTAGGAGTAAGTGCTGTCTATAATGGGAGAAAAGTACTTTTAGGAAATGGTGGGTTGTTTAAAGATAATAATATAGATATACACCAGATGGATAAACCTGGTACCATAATTAATATTGCATTGGATGATATTTATCAGGGCAGCATAGTAATTTCTGATAAGTTAAAGGATGATGCAAAAGAGGGACTAGAAATTATTAAAGATCTGGGAATAAAAGAAACCATAATGCTTACAGGGGATAACAAACAGGTGGCTGATGATATAGCCAAGAGGATAGGTATTGATAGAGTATACTCAAATCTACTACCTCAAGATAAGGTAAGGATCCTAGAAGAGCTTCAAGATAATGTAATCAAGGGAAGGAAATTAGCCTTTATTGGAGATGGGATAAATGATGCTCCTGTCCTAGCCAGGGCAGATATTGGAATTGCCATGGGAGGATTAGGTTCCGATGCAGCAATTGAAGCTGCTGATATAGTTCTTATGACTGATGAAATAAAGAAAATCCCAACTGCTTTTAAGATTGCAAGGAAAACCAGACAAATAGTATGGCAGAACATTATATTTGCCTTGGGAGTAAAAGCAATAGTATTAATCCTTGGAGCAGGAGGACATGCCAGCATGTGGGAAGCAGTATTTGCTGATGTTGGAGTAGCATTAATTGCTGTTTTAAATGCATCAAGGGTTCTTAAATACAAACCGATTTAATGATAAAGATGGCCTTTAATAGACCATCTTATTATTTTTTTGAAATTTTATCCAATACCCTCTTCAATTCCATAGCATCCTCTATGGATACCCCTGAGGCAATAAATATCTTTTCTGGTATATCAACTGCTTTGATCTTTAATGCTTCACCTTTTTTAGTAAGGGATATATTTACTATCCTCTCATCATTCTCATCTCGAATCCTTCTTATAAGATCCATGGTTTCCAATTTTTTAAGTAATGGAGTAAGGGTGCCTGTATCAAGATCTAATCTCTTGCCGATTTCCTTAATTGATAGAGGAGTATTCTCCCAAAGGACAAGCATTGTAATATATTGAGTGTATGTTAATCCCAAGTCTTTTAAAAAAGGTTTATACAGTGAAATTATTGACTTGGATGCTGAGTATAGAGAAAAACAAATTTGATTATCTAATTTCAATACTTCATAATCCAAACTAACCACCTCCAATTATACTAACAGAGCTTCGATATCCTTAGCAATATCCTTTGGCTCCACATTTGGAGCGAATCTTTTTACTGGTATTCCATTTTTATCCACCAAGAACTTAGTGAAGTTCCACTTTATCTTATTACTTAAAAAACTTCTAGTATTTTCTCTAAGATACACATATAAAGGATGAGCATTCTCACCATTTACATCAATTTTTTCAAATATTGGAAATTGAATTCCAAAGTTTATCTCGCAGAAAGTCTTTATCTCATTCTGAGAACCAGGTTCCTGATTTGCAAATTGATTACACGGAAACGCTAGAACATGGAACTTATCAGGACCATATGCTTCAAACAATTCTTCCAAGCCATCCAGCTGGGGAGTGAAACCTCATTTTGAGGCTGTATTAACAATAAGTAGAACCTGACCTTCGTATTTTTTTAAGCTTACTTCTTCACCTGAGCCATCATTAACATTAAAATCATAAATACTCATTTTTGACCTCCTAAAATATATTGTATAAAATATAATTGTATAAAATATGATATACTAGAATAAATATATTGTCAATATTTATTTTGCATATTTCACCAATAGGTTAGAGTCATTGGAAAATGGCATTAAAAGGCTAAAATTAAGGAATTATGTTATTAATTTAGATGTTGACATTCTAAATTTTAACTGTTAAACTCTAAATGTAAAAAGAAATATGGCTCATATAGGTCCCATAATATGGTTGGGATGTATCTAGGAAATGACCGTTAAATCATTTCACTATGAGCGAAAGTGTACCTAGGGTTCCGTGGGATTTATCCCAGCTGGTCCAAGCGGTACAGGTGCCAAGGCATCACACCGGAGGGATAAAAGCCCAGGCGGGTAGGTTTCGCTAGACCTACCCACCTGGGCTATATTTTTTTCTACGATAAAAATAAAGGGAGGAATTATCGTTGGAAAAATTCTTTAGGTTAAAGGAAAATCACACCGATGCAAAAACTGAAATACTAGCTGGTATTACTACTTTTATGACCATGGCTTATATTTTAGCAGTAAACCCAGGTATGTTATCACTTACAGGCATGGATTTTGGTGGAGTTTTTACTGCCACAGTAATTGCATCAATAATTGGTACTTTAATTATGGCGTTATATGCAAAATATCCATTTGCACTTGCACCAGGTATGGGGCTTAATGCATTCTTTGCATTTACCATCGTTTTAGGGCCAATGGGGAAATCATGGCAGTTTGCTTTAACAGCAGTACTTATTGAAGGTCTAATATTTATACTTTTATCATTTATTAAAGCCCGTGAAGCAATTTTTGATTCAATTCCACTAAATCTTAAGCATGCAGTATCCGTTGGAATTGGTCTATTTATTGCATTTATTGGATTAACAGGAGCAGGAATTGTAGAACCTGGTAATGGAGTTATCGTTGCACTTGGAGATTTAAGCTCAGGTGGACCATTAGTAGCAATTATTGGAATTATTATTACTGGATTTTTATTAGCAAGAAACATAAAAGGCGCAATATTAATAGGTATCGTTTTAACCACAATTATTGGTATTCCTCTAGGAGTTACAATTATTCCTGCAGGATTTAACCCAATGAGTTTGCCACCATCAGTATCTGAAGTAGCTTTTAAATTCGTAGGATTTGATGAGATCTTCTCACTGGAAATGCTTTTAGTTGTATTTACATTCCTATTCGTTGATATATTTGACACCGTTGGAACACTTGCAGGAGTATCATCAAAGGCAGGAATGCTTGATGAAAATGGAAGATTGCCAAGAGTTGGAAAAGCCCTAATGGCAGATGCTGTAGCTACAGTTGCTGGAGCTTGTTTAGGTACAAGTACAGTTACAACATATGTTGAAAGTGCAGCAGGAGTAGCAGAAGGTGGTAGAACAGGTTTAACAGCCATTTCAACATCAGCTATGTTTGCAATTGCTTTATTCTTTGCACCACTATTTACGTTGATTCCATCAGCTGCAACAGCACCAGCACTTGTAATCGTTGGATTATTCATGATGAGTCCAATTACAAAAATAGACTTCTTTGATTACACTGAAGCAATACCAGCATTCTTAACAATTGTAATGATGCCTTTTGCATATTCAATTGCTGATGGTATTGTATTTGGTATGGTTTCATATGTAGTATTGAAAGTTATATCTGGTAGAGCAAAAGAAGTTTCAAAGGTTATGTGGTTACTTGCCATATTGTTCGTAATTAAATTTGGATTTATGTAGAAAGGGGTTCTTACATGAAACTTGTTTATACAGGTAAGACAAAGGATGTTTATCAGTTAAATGATGGTAATTTCCTATTGAAGTTTAAGGATGATGTGACAGGAGAAAATGGAGTATTCGATCCTGGTGCAAACACAGTTGGTTTAAGTATCGAAGGAGCTGGAAGAGCTGGCTTAAGATTAACCACTTTCTTCTTTGAAAAGATAAATGAAAAAGGAATACCAACTCATTTTGTTAGTTCAAATATCGATCAGAATACAATGACTGTACTTCCTGCTACTGTGTTTGGCAAAGGTGTGGAAGTAATTTGTAGATATAAGGCAGTTGGATCCTTTTTAAGAAGATATGGTATGTATGCAACTGAAGGTCAATCATTGGATGCTTATGTTGAGGTAACCTTAAAAGATGATGATAGAAATGATCCATTAATAACCGATGAGGCTCTTGAGATGCTTGGGATAATGACCAAGGAAGAGTATAAGACACTTACAGCATTAACAAAAGAGATTGGATCAGTAGTTAAGGAAGAATTGGCAAAGAAAGACTTAGAATTATATGATATAAAGTTTGAGTTTGGAAGAGTTGGAGAAGATAATCATATTGCCTTAATTGATGAAATATCAGGAGGAAATATGAGAGCCTACAGAGGAAATGAATATATTGAACCTCTAAAGCTAGAAGAGATAATGTTAAACGATTAGTGCTCATATAAATTTCCCAATAAGGGGGAGATGTTTCTACGAAATGACCGTAAATCATTCGTCTATGAGCGAAAGTGTACCTAGGGTTCCGTGAGCTAACTCAGCTGGTCCAAGCGGTACAGGTGCTAATGGCATTACACCGAAGGGAGAAAAGCCCAGGCGGGTAGGTTTCGCTATAACCTACCCGTCTGAGCTTTTTTATTTTATTAATTATATTATTAGGAGGAAGAAAGATGAAAGTTAGCGTAATTATGGGAAGTATATCTGATAAACCAGTTGGAGATAAAGTAATAAAGGTATTGGAGGATTTTGGTATTGAAAGCGAATTAAGAGTAATATCCGCTCATAGAACCCCTTATGTTGCAAAGGAATTTGCTGAGAAGGCAGAAGAGAATGGAACTGAAGTAATTGTGGCAATTGCAGGTAAAGCAGCTCATCTAGCTGGAGTATTAGCAGGGTTGTCACCCCTTCCGGTAATTGGAATTCCAGCAAAGTCATCCACAATGGATGGACTTGATTCATTGTTATCAGTGGTTCAAATGCCAAAGGGAGTACCTGTTGCAACAGTGGCAATAGATGGTGGTGAAAATGGTGGATTATTAGCTGTTCAAATTCTATCGGTAAAGTATCCTGAATTAAGGGAAAAGTTTAAGGCCTTTAAAGTAAAAATGGCTGAAGAAACAATAGAGGCTGATCAAGAGTTAAACCTTAAATAGGAGGGAATCAATTTTGAGTGGAGTAATAGGAGTTTTTAGCAAGGATAATAACCATGTTTCTCCTAGAATTTACTTTGGTCTATATGCACTTCAGCATAGAGGACATGTAAGTACTGGTATGGCTGTTAACAATAATGGATTTGTGGATTATATCAAGGAACTTGGAACAGTACATGATGTTTTCAACAATGATTCCATTAATAGATTAAGAGGGAATATTGCTATTGGTCATGTAAGGTATGCATCAACATTTGAAGCAAAGGATAAGGTTAATGCATCTCCATTGGTTGTGGGGTATAAAAAGGGTGCTTTAGCTATCACCTTAGATGGTAGCATAGTTAACTTTCTAAAGATAAAGGATGAAATGGAGGATTCAGGTTCTATATTTCAAACAGATCTGGATACAGAAGTAATAGCTAATTTAATTGCAAGATACCATAAGGATGAGCTAAATGATGCCATAGTGAAGGCTGTTGGAGAGATTAGAGGTTCCTATGCTTTGATTGTAATGACCAATGATAGGATTGTTGCTGCAAGAGATACCCATGGTATTAAGCCATTATCCATCGGAAAGATTGGAGAAGACTACATTATTGCTTCTGAAACATGTGCCTTTGATACAATTGGGGCAGAATTTATAAGGGATGTGAATCCTGGTGAAGTTGTTGTTATTGATAAGGATGGGTTAAAGACCATTCACGAAAGTCCTAAGAAGAGAAGTTTATGTATTTTTGAGCTTATATACTTGGCTAGACCAGATAGCATTATTGATGATAGAAGTGTTTATCTAGCAAGGTTTGAAGCTGGAAAGCAACTATATAGAGAACTGGATACAAAGGCTGATATTGTAATAGGAGCACCAGATTCAGGGATAGTTGCTGCTATAGGATATGCTGAAGCATCAGGGATTCCCTATGCAGAGGGAATAATTAAAAATAGATATATAGGAAGAACATTTATTGAACCAACACAGGAGATAAGGGAGCAGGGAGTAAGAATTAAGCTAAATGCACTTAAGGAAAACATCAAGGGTAAAAGTTTGGTACTGGTGGATGATTCAATTGTTAGAGGAACCACAATAAAAAGAACCGTTGATATGCTAAAGAAAGCTGGAGCAAAGGAAGTTCATGTTAGAATATCATCACCTCCAGTACTACACAGCTGTCATTTAGGAGTGGATACACCAAGTGAAGAGCATTTGATCTCCAGTTACATGAGTGTTGATGAAATAACCAAGGAAATAGGAGCAGATTCCCTATACTTCATTAGTCTTCCAGGACTTGTTAAGGCTTGTGGAGGAGACAATGGTTTTTGCAAAGGTTGCTTTAACGGGGATTATCCAGTTATGAAAGAATAGCATATGCTATTCTTTTGTTGCAGTATATAATAATATTAAGATTATGAAACTAGGAGGTAACAAAATGTCATTAACCTATAAGGATTCAGGAGTTGACAAGGAAGCTGGCTATAAGGAAGTAGAGATGATTAAAGGTTTTATTAAGAAGACCTATACTCCAGGGGTGCTATCAGAATTAGGAGGATTCTCTGGGCTATTTCAAATGGATTTAGCAGGGGTAGAGGAGCCGGTTTTAGTATCAGGAACCGATGGAGTTGGAACCAAACTAAAATTAGCATTTATGATGGATAAACACGATACAATTGGTGAAGACTGTGTTGCCATGTGCCTGAATGATATTCTTTGCCAAGGGGCAAAACCTTTGTTTTTCTTAGATTATATTGCCACTGGCAAGCTAGTGCCTGAAAAAATGGCAAGTATTGTGGAGGGTATAGCCAATGGTTGTATAAAGGGAGGATGTGCTCTAATAGGTGGAGAGACGGCTGAAATGCCTGGATTCTATCAGGACGGGGAGTATGATGTTGCAGGTTTTGTGGTTGGTGTGGTGGATAAGAAGAAGATAATCTCAGGAGAAGGCATAAAAGCAGGGGATGTTATATTGGGGATTCCTTCTAGTGGAGTACACTCCAACGGATTTTCATTAATTAGAAAAATTGTATTCGATAAAATGAACTTTACAGCAGATACATATATTGATGAGCTTGGAAAGACTCTTGGTGAAGAGCTTTTAGTACCAACTAGAATATATGCAGATGTCATAACACCTTTAATGGATGAGTTTAGTATCAAGGGGATGAGCCATATTACCGGTGGTGGATTCTACGAAAATATACCAAGAATGCTAAAGGAAGGATTAAGGGCTGAAGTTAGCACTAAGGGTATTGATACTCCAGCCATTTTCAGTCTACTTCAGAAGTGGGGAGAGATAAAAGAAGAAGAGATGTATGGAACCTTTAACATGGGAGTAGGCATGGTATTGGTGGTATCATTGGAAGATGGAGAAAAAATCATGAAGTTTATGGAAGATAAGGGAGAAAGAATTTATCTTCTTGGTGAGATCGTAGAAGGAGAGAAGGGAGTAACCCTATGTCAGTAAAGAGAATAGGGGTTTTAGTTTCCGGTGGAGGAACAAATTTACAGGCAATAATAGATGCTACACTTAAGGGAGATATTAATGGAGAAGTGGTTATAGTAATTTCCAACAGGAAGGATGCCTATGGTCTGGAGAGAGCTAGAATAAAGGGAATTAGAAGTGAATTTGTGGATTATAGTGATGTAGATGCCTATAACAAAAGAGTATTGGAGTTACTTATTGAGGAGAAAGTGGATCTAGTTGTACTTGCAGGATACTTAAAAGTAGTTGGAAAAGATATAATAGGTACTTATGAGGATCGGATTATTAATATCCATCCATCCCTAATACCTTCATTCTGTGGGAAAGGCTATTATGGAGAGAGAGTTCATAAGGCTGTATTGGACAAGGGAGTCAAGGTTACGGGGGCTACAGTTCATTTTGTGGATGAGGGAACTGACACTGGAAAGATTATCCTACAAGAAGCTGTGGAAGTGTTGGATGATGATACCATAGAATCTCTGCAGAAAAGAGTACTTGAAATTGAACATAAGCTTTTAGTAAAGGTATTGAGGATGCTGTGTAAATAGGGGGAAGAAATGAAAAGGGCACTAATAAGCGTTTATGATAAAGATGGAATAGTGGAATTTGCCTATAGTCTAAAAAAACTTGGCTGGGATATAATATCCACAGGTGGAACTTATAGATTATTAAAGGAAAATAATATTGACGTGATAGAAGTAGATGAGATAACGGATTTTAAAGAGATCCTTGATGGAAGAGTAAAGACACTTAATCCAAGGATACATGGTGGAATACTATTTAAGAGAGATAATAAGGAGCATAGAAAGACAATTGAAGATCTTGGGATACTTCCCATTCATATGGTTGTAAATAATCTTTATCCCTTTGAAGAGACAGTTAATAAACAAGGGGTTAGTTTAGATGAAATTATAGAGAATATCGACATAGGTGGTCCTTCCATGATAAGGGCTGCAGCAAAAAATTATCAGGATGTTACAGTTATTGTGGATCCCAAGGACTACAACTGTGTACTGGCTGAACTGATCAAAGATGGGGAAACAACCAACAAAACCAGGGGATATTTAGCAGCTAAAGTATTTTCATATACTAGCTATTATGATACCCTAATTGCCAAGTTCTTCAATGATCTGGTAGGTATTAAGTTCCCTGATTATTTATCACTTGGGTATAAGAAGAAAGAGCAGTTAAGATATGGAGAAAATCCACATCAGGAAGCTTGCTTATATACTGAATCAAGTATTGATGGTGGTAGCATTCTAAGTGGAGTGAAACTCCATGGCAAGGAGCTGTCATATAATAATATAAACGATGGAAATGCGGCAATTTCAATAATCAAGGAATTTGAAAGACCAACAGCTGTTGCCATTAAGCATGCAAATCCTTGTGGAGTTGCCAGCGGTGAGAATATTCTTAAAGCATATAAGAAGGCCTATGAGTGTGATTCAGAATCAATTTTTGGAGGAATTGTTGCCTTAAATAGACAAGTGGATGAAGATCTGGCAAAGGAGCTAAACAAAATATTCCTTGAAATTGTAATTGCACCATCCTTTAGTGATGCTGCCCTTGAAGTGCTTAAGGGAAAGAAGAATATAAGGCTAATCAAATTGGAAGATATAAGTATACCATATAAAAAATCCATGGATATAAAGAAGATAGAAGGTGGTCTTCTTATCCAGGATAAGAATCAGGATCTTCTTAATGATGATATGGAGATATCCAGTGAACTAAGCCCTAGTGAAGAAGATATTGATGAACTTGTATTTGCATGGAAGGTTGCAAAGCATATTAATTCCAACGGAGTTGTTATTACCAAGGATGAAGCGACAATAGGAATAGGATTAGGTGAAGTAAATAGATTCTTTGCTGTTGAGGGTGCAATAAAAAGAGCTGGAGAAAAGGCAAAAGGTGCATATCTTGCATCTGATGGATTCTTCCCATTTAAGGATTCAATAGAAGCACTTTCAATTGCTGGAATAAGAGCAATTATCCAACCGGGAGGATCCTTGAAGGATGATGAAGTAATAGAAAAGGTAAATGAAGAGAAAATGATAATGGTCTTAACTGGAATTAGACATTTCAAACACTAGGAGGGATAAAATGAAAGTACTGGTAATTGGAAGTGGTGGAAGAGAGCATGCTCTGTGCTGGAAGTTATCCCAATCAGATAAGATAACTGAGCTTTACTGTGCTCCTGGGAATGGAGGAACATCTTTGGTGGCAACAAATGTAAATATTGCAGCCAACGATGTTGAAAGGTTACTTAAGTTTGCTAAGACAACAGAGATAGATATTACAATAGTTGGTCCTGAAGAACCATTGGTTCTTGGCATAGTTGATGAGTTCGAGGAAGAGGGTTTGAATGTATTTGGACCAAATTCATTCAGTGCTAAACTTGAAGGAAGTAAAGACTTTGCTAAGAAGTTTATGGTTAATAACAATATTCCAACAGCAAGATATGAAAGTTACACTGAATACAAGGATGCCATTAGAGCATTGGATAATTTCGCATATCCTGTTGTAATTAAGGCGGATGGATTGTGTCTTGGCAAGGGAGTAGTTATTTGTGAAGATAGACAAATGGCTGAAATGACATTAAAGGAAATACTCCAGGATGAGATATTTGGCAAAGAGGGAAGTAGAGTTGTCATTGAAGAGTTTCTAAAGGGTACTGAGGCAAGCCTTTTATGTTTCGTATCCCACAATAAGCTATATCCCATGGAGAGTGCCAAGGATTACAAACAGATCTATGATGGAGATAGGGGACCAAATACAGGAGGAGTTGGATGTTACTCTCCAAGTCCACTGTTTACCCAGGAGTTAAATGAAATAATAAAGAAGAATGTCCTGGAACCTATAGAAGTTGGACTTGAAAAAGAAGGTCATGATTTTACAGGGATTCTTTTTATTGGTTTTATGATAGAGGATAATAATCCAAAGGTGCTGGAATTTAATGTGAGATTTGGAGATCCTGAAACTGAGGTTGTTCTACCAAGACTAAAGGGTGATCTATTAAATATATTTATAAAGGCTATGGTGGGAAATCTTCATGAAGATGATATTCTATGGGATGAAAAATCCTGTATGACAGTTGTACTTACATCAGGTGGATACCCTGGTTATTATAAAAAGGGATTTGAGATTACTGGACTTAAAGATGTAAGTGATGAGATAATTGTATTTCACAACGGAACCTCCAAGTTGGGGGAAAAGTTCTTTACAAATGGGGGTAGGGTATTGTCAATAACCTCAGTGGGGGATATTTCAGAATCTAGAGAACTGATATATGAAAACATTAAGCATATTAGCTTCAATGAAATGGGATATAGGAAAGATATTGGTATATTAGAGGCTTAAGCAAATATTTAACGATGATTCTTGTTTAAAATATTTTAAATATCTGATATACTATTAAGAAGTATGAGTTACATTTCCGCAAAGGAAAAAATCGGTTAAATATATTCTAAGTAGGGTATATTACCATAAATTGACACAGTTTAAACCAGAGGAGGAGATCGTTTGAAAACAGATGTTCAAATTGCACAAGAAGCCAAGATGATACCAATTAAAGACGTTGCAGCTAAATTGGGAATCAAAGAAGAAGACATAGTTAATTACGGAAATTACAAAGCAAAAGTATCTCTAGATGTATTTCAGCAGCTTAAGGACAAGGAAGATGGTAAATTAATTCTTGTTACAGCAATAAACCCAACTCCAGCAGGAGAAGGTAAGACAACCACTAATATCGGATTGTCCATGGGTCTAAATATGATAGGTAAATCAGCTATTACAGCTATTAGAGAACCGTCTTTAGGACCAAGCTTTGGAGTTAAAGGTGGAGCAGCTGGTGGAGGATATGCACAGGTTGTACCAATGGAGGATATAAATCTTCACTTTACAGGGGATTTTCATGCAATTACCACTTCAAACAACCTAATTTCTGCGCTATTAGATAACCACATTCACCAAGGAAACAAGCTTGGAATTGACCCAAGAAGAATAGTTTGGAAAAGAGTTCTTGACATGAATGATAGAGCTTTAAGAAGCGTAGTTGTTGGATTAGGTGGAAAGCCAAACGGAATGCCAAGGGAAGATGGATTTGATATTACAGTTGCATCTGAAATCATGGCAATATTCTGTCTTGCTGATGACCTGGAAGATTTAAAGAGAAGAGTTGGAGATATAATAGTTGCATACAAATTTGACGGATCTCCAGTGTTTGTTAAAGATCTAAATGCACAAGGAGCAGTTGCATTATTGATGAAAGATGCAATAGCACCAAATCTTGTTCAAACTTTAGAAAACACTCCAGCATTAATTCATGGTGGTCCATTTGCAAACATAGCCCACGGTTGTAACTCCATGTTAGCAACTAAACTTGCATTGAAACTAGCTGATTACACAGTTACTGAAGCGGGATTTGGAGCTGACTTAGGAGCAGAGAAGTTCTTTGATATCAAGGCTAGATTTGGAAACTTAAAGCCAAATGCAGCAGTTATAGTTGCTACAGTAAGAGCTTTAAAACACCACGGTGGAGCTAAGAAGGATGAACTAGGAACTGAAAACCTGGATCAATTAGCTAAGGGATTTGAGAATCTTGAAAAGCACATAGAAAATGTTAAGAAATTTGGTGTGCCAGCGGTTGTTGCAGTGAACAAGTTCCCAACCGATACTCAAGCAGAACTTGACTTTGTCCTTAACAGATGTGAAGAACTAGGAGCTACCGCAGTTCTTTCAGAAGTGTGGGGGAAAGGTGGAGAAGGTGGAATGGAGCTTGCTAGAAAGGTAGTAGAGGTTGTTGAGAAAGGTGAAGCAAACTTCAAGACTCTTTACGATGTAAATGATTCCATTAAGACTAAGATTGAAACCATTGCAAAGGAAATATATGGAGCAGATGGAGTTGACTTTACTTCTGCTTGTAACAAGCAAATAGCTAATATTGAAAAAATGGGCTTTGATAAGATGCCAATCTGTATGGCTAAGACTCAATACTCAATGAGTGATGATCCTACACTTCTAGGAAGACCAAAAGGATTCAGAATCACTGTAAGAGAGATAAAAGTTTCAAGAGGAGCTGGTTTCCTTGTGGCTTTAACTGGAGAAGTAATGACAATGCCAGGACTACCAAAGGTTCCTGCAGCAGATTCAATAGATATATTAGAAAGTGGAGAGATCGTAGGTCTGTTCTAAATAACAAAATTTAGCTGGGTGAAATTCCCAGCTTTTTATTTACAATTTCACTTTTATACAGTAATATATAAGTAAGCTAAATTAAAAAGATAGGAGAGGGTACAATGGTCTATAATTCTAAGATTAAAAGTAAGCAAGCCGATAGCCTTTTTGAAGCAGTTTTGAAGCTTGAGACAATGGACGAGTGCTATAGATTTTTCGAAGATATTTGTACGATAAAGGAAGTTCAGGCTATAGCTCAAAGACTAGAGGTTGCGAAACTATTAAAGGCCAACAAGACCTACAATGAAATAGAAGAGGAAACAGGTGCTTCAACTGCTACTATAAGTAGAATAAATAGGTCTCTAAATTACGGAGCAGATGGATATAAAATCGTATTCGAAAAGCTTGGCATAATAGAAAAAGAATAATAATAAGGAAAAGGATTTCTTGCAATTAGAAATCCTTTTATTGTATTTTTGAAGAATTCATAAATTATTCTAGTTTAAATATAAACACATCAAAAATGGATATATATTCATGTTTGATGTGTTTCTTGTTTAAGTGGTAAAGCAAAATAAATAATTATTATGGATATCTTCACATTTCAATCACAATTGTAGTTTAAGATTTACAGAGGGATTGAACTACCCCCACTTAAACAGCAAAGCCATTTTGAAGTGGGAGGTTCCTAAGAACAGCGACCTAATGGTCGCTTTATTATTAGGCTACCCCCGCAGTCCCTGCGGTTAGAAGTCTTATGGCTTCGTTTTTTATATTGATGGCAGCATTAATATCCCTGTCGTGCTTGGCACTACATGTTGGACGGGTCCATCTTCTTACTGACAAGTTTTTAGTTTTGGTGTTTTTGTGACCACAACAAGAGCAAAGCTGAGAAGATGGAAATGTCTTACCTACTTCAATAAGACTACGGCCATGCCACTTGCTCTTATACTTTAGCATTCGTGCAAACTCAGACCATGAGGCATCTGAGATGCTCTTGGCCAAATTATGGTTTTTAAGCATATTGGCTACGGACAAGTCCTCAATACCAATGATGTCGTGGTTTTTGACCATCTGGGTAGAGAGTTTTTGCAAGTAGTCAGTACGCCTATTTGTAATTGTTTCGTGTAACCTTGCAACCTTGATTCTTTGTTTATGCCAATTCTTAGAACCCTTCTTTCTACGAGAAAGAATGCGTTGTTCATGGGCAAGCTTTTTCTCAAGGTTTCTGAAGGAATTAAGGTTATCATGCTTTGTTCCATCTGAAAGCACCAGAAGATCACTTATTCCAAGGTCAATACCCACACTCTTATTAGCTTTAGG
>JAUWAD010000029.1 GCA_030602225.1 Bacillota bacterium
TTAAAATGGTATATAATTTCTTATGCAGCGATGTCGCATCTCGCCTTTAAGTAATTTGTTTGATGTTCTTCTGGAGTGATGATCTTAAATTCTTTTTCATCACGAAGTATTGCAAACACAATATTACAGACTTTATGCATAATAGCTCCGAGAGCTACCATTTTAGGTTTGCTTTGACATTTTTTAAGGTAATACTCACGTAAAACTGGGTTGTTAGCAGAACCATTACGGTTCAAAGCAATACTAACCAAAGCCATAGTATGTATTACTCTTCTAGCAATCCGAGAGCCACGTTTTGACATTTTGACATCAGTACCATTAAATTTACCTGACTGCTTGACAGCTGGATCAAGACCAAAATATGCAAAAAGTTGCTTAGGAGATTTGAAAGCTGAAAAGTCTCCAATTTCGCCCATTAGGCTGACAGCGGAAAGAAAACCTGCTCCTTTAAAAGATTCAATAAGGCGTATTTGTTTTACAAATTCGGTATCTTCATTAGCATTCACAATTTCATGCATATCAGAAAGTATGATTGAGATTTCTTCATCATATTGTCTGATAAAACGGATGTATAGAAGGATACGTTTAAAATTACTATTAACAGAATAACCAAAAGTCTTTGCATCATTTGCAGCTTGAATAATTGCATTATACTTCTTTTCGGCATAAGCAATACCAAAACGAGCAGTTGAGCGAATGGACGTAATAATGTCATCTTTAGAAGTCTTTAAGAAACCATCTGGAGAAGTAAATTTCTCCAATAAGGTCAAAGCTGTATTAACAGTGATTTTAGAAAAGATCTTTAAATACTGGGGAAATACCATTCTAAGCTCACCTTGAAGTTTATTTATGTAAGCAGAACGGTTATCCACAAGATCATAATATTCTCTTGAAAGATTTCTTAAATCAAGAGCAAGATCTGAAGGCATAATAGAAACCTTTAGATCTGGCTTTAAACCAATTAATGCAGCTTTTTTTGAATCAAATTTATCGTTATGGACTTTTCTAATGTTAATATTTGTGCTATTCTTAGTGATGATAGGATTAATGATGGATACCAAAAATCCCTTATCACGAAGATAGCAGAAGAGTGGGAAATGATAAATTCCCGTGGATTCTAGGAAAATGCGACTTTCCAAAGAATACATCTCTTCTGCTTCTTTGATTTTAGAAACAGCCATAGAGAGGGAATTAAGATCAGAATGAATGATTTTAAAAGGCTTACCAACAAAGGTTTGATTAGGTAGAGCAATAGACATAAAGCTAAAATCAGAACCTACATCAATACCAACAGAGATAAATAAATCATGTTTAAAATTGATTGACATAAAAATTAGCTCCTTTCTTTCCGATAGGAATCCATTTCCAAGCAATGAGTACACACTCTAGCATGTGATACAGGTATAGCCTGAGGGCTCCCAACCAGCCAAATCATAAAACCTCATTGAATGGACTAATTGACTTTTTAATAGGTATGAGCTAGTTGGAACTAGCTTCCCAAGAGGTGATACATTTTTTATCCTATCCCTTAAGATTATACCTTATGATGAGTCTGGAATCCATCGGGAGTCATCAGACATAATAAATTTAAAAGTAACCTCTGATAAAGTAGGAAATACTTCTTCAGTTACAAATAAAAGAAAGGAATTTAGTAGAAAAGTTTTAACCGCATAGTCAGTATTGACTATGACATTATTATACTAGAGGTGAATATGATGAAAGCAATGATAGTTGGAGCAGGGAAGCTTGGTGCAAAGTTGGCGGAGTTTTTTGTTGCAGAAAGAATAGATGTTACAGTTATGGATAGCAATACTAGAGTGTTGGAAAGATTAAATGAGCATTTAGACGTTCTAACTGTAACAGCTAATGGAATAGACATTAAAATGATGAGGGATTTAAATATTGAAACATACGACCTACTAATTGGATCCACAGAGAATGATGAAACCAATACCCTTATATGTACTCTGGCAAAAAAACTAGGATGTAAACAAACCATAGCAAGAATAAGAAATCCAGAATACATGCAACAAATAGACTTTCTAAAGACAGAACTTGGAATAGATCATATTATTAATCCTGATCTTGCAACTGCAATGGCTATGGAAAAGTACCTAATGAAAAGTTATAGTTTCTATACAGATGATTTTGCCAGCGGTAAGGTTCAGATGGTAGACTTCAATATTTCCAATAATGAAGATTTTGTTAATAAGAGAATTATGGACCTTGTGGGTCTTGAACATTTACTTATTACTGCAGTATCCAGAGAAGGGAGTTTAATAATTCCAAATGGGTCTACTCTATTATGTGAAGGTGATATAATTCATATTATTGGTAATACGAAGGAAATTGAGAAGTTTTCCCATAAATTAGGAGAAGATTATCACAGAAAATTAATTAGTAAGGTCATGATTCTTGGTGGAGGAAATGTGGGTTACTACCTAGCTAAGAGACTATGCAAAAATAAAATACAAGTGACCTTGATTGAACAGGATAGACAGAGATGCCAGGAGTTATCTGAGCAATTGGATAATGTTTTGATAATACACGGAGATGGTACTGATATACACTTGCTTGAAGAAGAAGCTCTCACTTCAATGGATGCATTTGTAGGAGTAACAGGATTTGATGAGGAAAATCTTCTTATGGCTATGATGGCCAAGCAATCTGGTGTTGGTAAGACAATTGCCAAGATTTCAAGATCCAATTATATAAAAATCATTGATAGACTCAACATAGATGCTGCAATCAACCCTGTATATATAACCGCAAGTAGTATCCTTAAGTACTTAAGAGGAGGTAAGGTAGTTTCAGTTTCTCTTCTATTGGGTGGGAATGCTGAAGTTACTGAGATTATTCTTGATAATGATTTACCCTTACTTGGTAAGACACTTATGGAATTGGATTTACCTAAGGGTATGATTATTGGTGCAATAGTTAGAGATAATGATGTAATAATCCCAAAAGGCAGTTCCACACTGGAAGCTAATGATAGAATTGTTGTATTTTGCCTTTCTGATGATCTTTCAGGACTTAAGATGTTCTTTAAAACAAAAAAAGGAGGGCTTCTAGGTGAATTATGGAATCGTTCTTAAGGTTTTAGGAAGTCTTTTGATAGTGTTAGGTCTATTAATGGTACCATCATATATTATCGCCCTTGTGGAAGCTGGACCAGATAGAATGCCTTTCTTAGGTACAATATTACTGACATTGGCTATTGGAGTATTTCTATTTTTGAAAGAACGAAAAGAAAAATCCATTAGTGCGAAGGATGGTTTGGCCATTGTTGCATTTGGATGGGTTGTAGCCTCTGTTTTAGGGGCTTTACCTTTATATTTTTCAGGAGTTACTGAAAATTATGTAGATGCTTTTTTTGAAATAGTTTCCGGTTTTACCACAACTGGAGCAACTATACTTACAGACATAGAATCTATGCCAGCAGGGGTTGCCTTTTGGAGATCATTTACCCATTGGATAGGAGGTATGGGAATTCTGGTTTTTACATTGGCATTACTTCCAGCCCTTGGAATTGGAGGATTCCAGATCTTCAAGGCAGAAGCCCCAGGTCCAGTGGCAGGTAAGATTGCTCCCAGGCTAAAAGATACTGCTAAAATACTTTATATAACATACATTACTATTACATTAGCAGAAGTCATACTCCTTGTAATTGGAGGTATGAGTGTATATGATGCTTTTATCCATACTTTTGGAACTGTAGGAACCGGTGGATTCTCAAACAAAGCCAATAGTGTTGGTGCTTATTCAAGCTCATATATACATTTTGTAATTTCAGTATTTATGATTGCTTCAGGAGTTAACTTTGCCCTTTACTATTCCTTTTTCAGAGGGAAGATTACTGATTTATTTAAGGATGAGGAGCTTAGATTATACCTTGGGATAATCACAATTGCCACATTGGCTATAACCATCGATTTATGGCTTGTCAGTTATCATAATTTATTCTATTCATTAAGGGATGCCTTTTTTCAAGTCTCCTCAATTATTACCACCACTGGATATGGTACAGCTGATTTTAATCAATGGCCAACTTTTACCAAGGGGATACTCCTAATACTAATGTTTATTGGAGCTAGTGCTGGATCTACAGGCGGGGGTATGAAAATAATCAGAATACTTGTAATGTTAAAGCTTATCAAGAGGGAAGTTGGCAAACTATACCACCCCAGAGCCGTTATGCCTGTTAAAGTTAATAATAAAGTTATGAGTAATGAGACAATAGCAAGAATTAATAGTTTTCTAGCTCTTTATATGGTACTTTTCATCATGTCAACATTAATAGTGTCTCTTGAACAAATCGATTTAATTTCTGCAGGGACAGCTGTTGCAGCAACACTAGGAAATATTGGTCCTGGTCTAGAGTTAGTGGGACCAATAGAGAATTACGCATTCTTCTCCATACCAACAAAATTATGGCTATCCCTTCTTATGCTACTGGGAAGATTAGAGTTATTTACCATAATTGCATTGATTGCACCAAAGAATTGGAGAATAGACGTATAATGCGAACAAGTGTTTGATTAAATTGAATAAAAATGATATAATTACCTCAGGATAATCCTGGGGTTTTTTGTTTTGGAGGGATAATTATGGATGTTATTAATAAGCTTCAAATACTTGCTGATGCTGCAAAATACGATGTTTCATGCTCATCCAGTGGAAGTAGTAGAAGTAATAAAAGAGGTGGTTTGGGAAATGCTCAAGCTGCAGGGATTTGCCATAGCTGGAGTGATGATGGTAGATGTATTTCTCTACTTAAAATTCTAATGTCTAATTATTGCATATATGACTGTGCCTATTGTGTTAACAGATTATCCAATGACCTTCCTAGAGCAACATTTACACCAGAGGAAATAGTTGATATAACAATTAATTTCTATAAAAGAAATTATATAGAAGGTCTTTTTTTAAGCTCAGCTGTTGTTAAGTCTCCCAATCATACAATGGAAATGTTCAAGAAAGTAGTAATGGACCTTAGGGAGAAAGAAAACTTCAATGGTTACATTCACATAAAGGCAATACCAGGAGCAGACAAAGATTTGATAGATTCTGTAGGGAAATATGTGGATAGAATGAGCGTAAATATCGAGTTACCAACAGATGAAGGTTTAAAGATGCTTGCTCCTGATAAAAATCACAATGCTATACTAAATCCAATGAAAAATATTAAGAATGAGATAGTAAGAAACAAGGAAGAGAAAAAGATTTTTAAGAATACACCTAAGTATGTACCTGCAGGTCAGACCACTCAGTTAATAGTTGGCGCTACAAGGGATAGTGATTACAAAATAATTAATCTAGCAGAAGGTCTATACAAAGGATATGATTTGAAAAGAGTATATTATTCTGCTTTTATACCTGTATCTCAGAATCCACTACTTCCAAGATATGAAAAGCCTCCTCTGATAAGAGAAAATCGATTGTATCAAGCAGATTGGCTATTGAGGTTTTACGGGTTTGAGGCAGGAGAACTTCTTGATGAGAAGAATGAAAACTTTGATCTATTACTGGACCCTAAGTGTGATTGGGCATTAAGAAACATCCATCATTTTCCAATGGAGATAAATAAGGTTGATTACAACTTACTCCTAAGAGTACCAGGTATTGGGGTGAAGTCTGCATTAAGAATCGTTTCTAGTAGAAGATTTGGGAAGGTAACCTTTGATGATCTAAAAAAAATGGGTGTCGTTTTAAAAAGAGCTAAATACTTTATTACCTGCGATGGAAAGTATTTTGGCATAAAATCAATGGATAGCAATCAGATAAAAAAGAATATTATTGGGATGGATGAAAGCATTTACTCTAAACAACTTTCAATGTTTGAACTTCAAGGAGGTGTCTTTAATGAAAAAGGATCTGGTTTATCTTTATGATGGTTCCTTTGAGGGGTTATTAACTTGCATTTATGAAGTATACTACCGAAGGGATGATCCGAAGCAGATTACATCAAAGGAGGATTTAACGTTTTCACTTGTTGAGGAGTACGTCCATATAGATACTGAGATGGATAAGTTTAAAAAAGTCTATGAAAGTATTGAAAGTAAAATTTCCAGAGAGTTTTTGAAAACTGTATTCTATCTTTATCTATCAGAGGATAAAGATAGTGGTATAATAGTATTAAATTACATAAGAACTGGATATAAATATGGTAAGGATGCTATGAACTACCAGACAAATCCATACATTAGAGCTGCAAATGAAATTTATAGAAAAGTTAGCTTGGAAAGACATAGATTCTTAGGATTACTTAGATTTAAGATGTTGGAAAATGGAATTCTTTATGCAATAATTGAACCTGATCATAACATTATATCAATATTAGGAGGACATTTTTCTCAAAGAATGTCCAATGAGTATTGGATAATACATGATGTAAAGAGAAGTATTGCTGTATTTTACAATAAAGAACAGTGGATTATTAAGAGCTTTGAATCCATAGGAAATATAAGTTTCCAGGAAAACGAACTATCTTATCAAAGCTTGTGGAAGGCTTACTATAAGCATATCGCCATTGATAACAGAAAGAATATAAGACAGAAGAAGTCATATATGCCTACCAGGTATTGGAAGCATTTAGTTGAAGAAGGGGTGCAGAAAAATGGATTTAACAAGACCAACTTGGATTGAAATTGATTTAGATATTTTGGACAAGAATTATGAAGAGATAAGAAGAATAGTTCCAGAGAGTTCTGATATTATGGCTATAGTAAAAGCGGATGGTTACGGGCTTGGAGCAGTTAATATTGTAAGAGCCCTTATGGACAAAGGAGTCAAGAGGTATGGTGTTGCGACTTTGTCTGAAGCTCTTAATATCAAGTCAAAGGTTCCCCATGCACAGATTCTGGTAATGGGATATACTCCTGAATACTTAGCTAAAGTGGCAATCGAAAACAATATTAGGGTTACTGTTTATATGAAAGAGCAGGCTGAATACCTTAATGATATGGCAAAGGAAATTGGAAAGGATGCTGTAATACATATTAAGATAGAAACTGGTATGAACAGAATTGGATTTCCACCTAAGGCTAGTTCCATAGAGGATATAAAAGCCATAAGAGAGATGGATAATATTATTATCGAAGGGATATTCACACATTTCCCCGATGCTGAGTATAATGAGGAATATACTAGGAATTCAATGAAGATCTTCAATGATTTTTTAAGAAGATTGGAGGTACTGAAGATAAATATTCCACTTAAACACTCAAGTAACTCTGCAGCAATCATGAGCTATCCAGAGTATAGCCTTGATATGGTTAGAGCTGGTATAATAATATATGGACTATATCCTTACACCGAAGCAAATAGATCATTACTTAGGTTAGAACCATGCTTTAGCTTAAAATCCCAGGTTTCATATGTAAAAACCTTAAATAAAGGTGAAAGAATAGGTTATGGTCTGACATATGAAAGCATTGACGAGGAAAAGATAGCTACAATTCCCATTGGTTATGGTGATGGATACAGAAGAGAGTTGAGCAATAAGGGATATGTTTTGATTAATGGGGAGTATGCAAAGATAGTTGGTTTAATATGCATGGACCAGCTTATGGTAAATGTTACCGGGATAGACGTTAAAAGAGGAGACGAAGTTGTACTAATTGGCAAGCAAGGTGATAAGGAGATTACCATTGAGGAATTATCAACTTTTGTGGATTTAAACCCGGCATCAATAATTTCATTGATATCAAGACGAGTACCCAGGGTATATGTAAAGGCAAGGAGGATTCCTGAAGTTGTAGACTACTTACTATAATTTGGAGGATTAGATGAGAAAAATATTTAACAATTCTTGGCAGGAGATTTTACATTGTGAAATCGAGAAGGACTATTATAAGGAGTTAAGGAATTTTCTAGTTTCTGAGTATAAATCAAGGATAATTTATCCTGATATGCACGATGTTTTTAATGCATTGCATTTGACTGATTACCATGATGTTAAGGCTGTAATTCTTGGACAGGATCCTTATCATGGACCAGGTCAAGCCCATGGTCTAAGTTTTAGTGTAAAAAAGGGGATAATGCCTCCACCATCATTAGTAAATATATACAAGGAGTTAGAGGATGATTTAAGCATTCAACCACCCAATCATGGTTGTTTGGAAAAATGGGCAAAGGAAGGAGTTTTACTCCTAAATACAGTATTGACAGTTAGAAAGGGAGAGGCTAATTCCCACAGAAATATGGGGTGGGAAATATTTACTGATAAAATTATCCAACTGTTGAATGAGAGAAGTGAACCCATGGTATTTATATTATGGGGTAGTCCAGCTATTAAGAAGGAATCTTTAATAACCAATAAGAACCATTTGATTATTAAGTCACCCCATCCAAGCCCTCTAGCAGCTTATAGGGGATTTTTTGGATCAAAACCATTTTCAAGGACAAATGATTTCTTGAATTCTAGAGGAATAGGACCTATAGATTGGAGTCTGCAAAGGAATTGTGAAGAAAGGCAGGTGAAACCATTATAGAAAGCTATAATGGAAATTCATGAAATACCCAAATGTTATTGAAGAAAAAGTCCTAATTGGAGATATAAGTGCTTTAGTATTTAAACCAGAAAAGACAGTTGACAACCCACCTGGCGTAGTATTTTATCACGGTTGGTCTTCAAATAAGGATGCTCAAAGATTTAGAGCATATATTATCTCAAGTTGTGGATATGTCGTATTACTACCTGATAGCATATACCATGGTGAAAGGGGTTCTATTGATTATTCAAAGATAGAGAATGGACCCACCTTTTGGAAAGTGGTTTTAAGCAACCTTAGGGAATGGAGTCAAATAAAGGAATACTTAATAAATGAATACAATGTAAATAGGAATAGGATAGCAGTTTCAGGACACTCAATGGGTGGATTTACTTCAGCAGGTATATTTGCAGTCGATACGGAAGTAAGTTCTTTGATTGTTCACAATGGATCATGTAATTGGGGAGAAAGCAATGATATATTTAAAAGAGAATTGGGATTTACTGATGATGAAGAATTTGAAGAACTTGAAAAAATAGTCTTAGAGAATGATCCAATGACACGATTTGAGTATCTAAAAGATAGACCCATACTTCTACTCCATGGTGATAGTGACAGAGTTGTAGATATAAAGCCACAAATTAACTTCTATAATAGTTTAATGGAGCTATATGGAGAAAAGGATAGATTAAAGATGATAACTTATAAAAATCTAAATCACTATTTAACAACCGGGATGCTTGAAGAAATGATTTTATGGCTAAAAAAACATTTATAGGAGTGATAAATTGAAAAAACCAATTATTGGACTTACAAGTACACAGGATGTTATGGTAGGAAAGCGAATTAGTAGAATAAATCAACCCTATGTAGACTCCATAGTTGCAGCAGGAGGTGTTCCATTAATAATACCCGTATTAGAAAATGGAGATTTATCAGATTCATATATTGATTCAATTGATGGTCTAGTTTTAACAGGAGGAGATGACATGTCCTCTCACTACTTTAATGAAGAGCCAGTTAAGCAGGTTAAGATGATAGACCATAATAGAGATAGGACAGAGTGGGGGTTGTTTCATAGTGCATATAAAAAGGGACTTCCCATATTTGGCATTTGCAGAGGGCATCAAGTTATTAATATTGCCTTAGGGGGAAATCTTTTTCAGGACATTTATTCTCAAATACCTGATGTGTTGGGTCATACCAGTGACTATAATATTGAGGATGGATATCATTCAATATATATAGAAGAAAACAGTATAATGATGGAAGTTTTTAAGAATAAGATCATTACTGTAAATTCCGTTCATCATCAAGCAATAAGAGAATTGGGTGAGAACTTAAAAGTGAGTGCATACTCTAAGGATAAGATTATTGAAGCCATTGAATCAACCAATGAAAAATTTGTGTTGGGGGTTCAATTTCATCCTGAGGGGATGGCAATGAAACATGGAATATTCCTGGATTTATTTAAATATTTTGTGGAGATTTGTAAAAATCAGGGCTAGAAAAAAAGCCCTGACATTAGGTAATATAAGACAATTAAATTTAAAAAGATCAATAAAGGCAGACCAAGTTGGAATTTTGCCTTTTTTGTTTTGTGAGAAAATATTTGCATCCCAAGATAAGAACCTAATGCTCCAAAAAGTAAAGATATAGTAAGTAAACTTCCCTCTGAAATTCTATACTTTCCTCTTACTGCCCTTTTCTTGTCAATAAAAAACAATGTGAAAGATAGAATATTGATTACTACAAATACAAAAAAGATAATTATTATAATTTGTGAATTATCCAAAATCAACAACCCCAATTCTAATACCTGCTCTCAATTTCAATAATTTTATTATATATCATTTCATTTACCGGGACTGGAATATTATGTTTTTTTGACAGTTCAAGTACTTTCCCAGAAAATATTTCCACCTCAGACTTAATCTTATAAAGCCCATCATGTCTCATGGAGGGCATCCCTAAGGGATTTAAAGTATCCACAAGAGAAACATAGAAATTCAGATCATCTTCACCTAGTCCTACATTTTCCTTATGGGCAAGGGTTATAACCTCTCTCATGGCAGCAAGCATAAGATTTCTTGCATCTCCTGACTTTTGTATGGTTTCAAAATTACCCTCATAGATCATTACAACTTGGTTTACTCCCACATTGAGCATGAACTTACTCCACAGTCTATGAATCACATTCTTCTCATATTTATAAGGAAATTCTATCATATCAAAAAACTCAATAAGATCATGGAGTCTTTCTTTTTTCTCTTTATTGAATTTATCAGTACCAATACACACATAACCCATATTAGTGTAATTAAGCTTATCATCTGCCTTAATAGGATCCATTCCTTCTGCAGTAGCATATAGTATCTGATTTGAATCGAAGTAATTACTAATAATCTCTTCAGAATTTATACCATTTAGTAAAGAAATTATAGTAGTCCCATCTGATACATGGTTCTTGACCACATCAATTGCATCTAGAAGATTTGTTGATTTGACAGCAATGATAAGCATATCATCATATTCCTTTTCTGTGTTTTCTTCTGAAACTACTTTAAAATCATACTCCTTTCCATTAACATACCTGATTTTATCTTTATAATTTTTGAATCTTTCATTATCGACGATGAATTTAACATTGTCCTTACCAATTTTATCAAATAACAGACTACCAAAAAGCAAACCTAATGATCCCATTCCAACTATGGATACCTTTTTTATCATTATTTACTCACTACCTTTCAATCAAGTATATTGGATAGAATTATATCACAAAACAAATGTGTTTTGGAATTAAGAATATTGTGTAATTCACTAGTTTATAGAACTTCGTTATAAATTTGGTTTTATTGACAAAAACCTCCACATATTATAATCTAAAAGGGCATACAATTTTCTAAAAAGTTATATAATTTAACCATAAATACCGCTTAAAGGGAGGATAAACATGGAGTTTAAGTTTGATATGGAGAAAAACAAAGATAAGGTTATAGAGTTTCAGGATTTTCTCAATGAAAAAAAGAGTACAAAGGGACCGTTGATGCCAGCCTTACAACAAGCTCAAGAAGTATTCGGTTATCTACCTATGGAGATGTTAGAGGTAATCTCTAAGACTCTTCAAATTCCAATGGCAGAAATATACGGGGTAGCAACTTTCTATTCTCAGTTTTCATTCATACCCCAAGGGGAGAATAAAATAAGTGTATGCCTAGGAACGGCATGTTATGTAAAGGGTGCTCAGAATATTCTAGAGGAGATAGAAAGTCAGTTGGGAATAAAATCCGGACTTACAACACCTGATCAAAAGTTTTCAATAGCTTCAGCAAGATGTGTAGGAGATTGTAGTATAGCACCAGTTATCCTAGTGAATGAAGATGTATATGCAAAGGTAAAAAAATCCGAGATCAAAGATATAATAAATAAGTACAAATAGGGGTGATAGCCATGATGACCAAGGAGAGAATGGATAGTATTAAGGAAGTCTTAAAACCTAAGATTGTTGAAAAGTTAATAGGTGAAGATAAGGTGGAGTTAAGAGGGGATGAAGTAGTTTTAAAAGGTGAATACTATAAGAAACAAGTTAGAATTGCACTTAAGAATTGTGACATAGTTGATCCCACAAATATAGAAGAATACATAGCTTTTGATGGTTACTACGCATTATATGATTCTTTAACTAAAAAGAAACCTGGAGACATAGTAGAGGAGATAAAGAATTCATTACTTAGAGGACGAGGCGGAGCTGGTTTTCCAACAGGTCGAAAGTGGGATGAGGCATATAGATATCAAGCTGATAAAAAATACATTATTTGCAATGCCGATGAAGGAGATCCAGGAGCATTCATGGATAGATCTATTCTGGAAAAGGATCCACATTCTGTGCTGGAAGGAATGGCATTAGGGGGTTATGCTATTGGATCTGATCAGGGTTACATTTACGTTAGAGCAGAATACCCCATGGCAGTTAAAAGACTTGAAATTGCAATTAAGCAGGCACGAGAATATGGACTATTAGGGGAGAACATATTTGGTACTGGCTTTAATTTTGACATTGAGCTAAGACTTGGTTCAGGAGCCTTTGTATGTGGCGAAGGAACAGCATTAATGGAATCCATAGAAGGTAGACGAGGTATGCCTAGACCTAAGATACATAGAACAGCACATGTTGGTTTGTGGGGAAAACCAACTATTATTAACAACGTTGAAACTCTAGCTAATGTACCTGTAATAATAAATAAAGGTTATGAGTGGTTTAGAGGCATAGGAACAGAAGAGTCACCTGGAACGAAGGTCTTTGCCCTTGTGGGTAAGGTGGAAAATGCAGGCTTAGTTGAGGTACCCATGGGTATGACCCTTAGAGAGATTATCTTTGATATTGGTGGGGGAGCTCAGGATGGTAAAGAGTATAAGGCGGTTCAGACTGGAGGTCCTTCTGGAGGATGTATTCCGGCTGATTTAATAGATACTCCTGTTGACTTTGAATCCTTGGGGAAAATATGGTCCATAATGGGTTCTGGTGGTATGGTAGTTATGGATGAAAATACATGCATGGTTGATATTGCTAAATTCTTCCTTGATTTCAGTGTTGAAGAATCCTGTGGCAAATGTGTACCTTGTAGAGAAGGTACAAAGAGAATGTATGAAATATTAGACAGAATCACTAAAGGGGAAGGTGTTGAAGGAGATATAGAAAGGCTTGAAGAACTATCTGAAACAGTTAGTTCAGCTTCCTTGTGCGGTTTAGGTCAGACTGCACCTAATCCAGTTATAACAACCCTTAAATACTATAGACATGAATATGAGGATCATATTCACAATAAGAGCTGTCCAGCAAAAAGTTGTAAACCATTGATCAAGTATTTTATAGAAGATACATGTATCGGATGTACAAGATGTGCAAAGGCATGCCCAGTTAGCTGTATTTCTGGCAAGGTTAAGGAATTGCATGTTATTGATCAGAGTATGTGCATAAAATGTGGTGCATGCTATGATGTATGTCCTGTAAAACCAATTAAAGCTGTTAGTATAATATAGCATTGGAGGTAGATTATGAGTACTGTAAAACTAACCATAGATGGCAAAGTTGCAGAGGTTTCATCTGAACTTACTGTTTTACAGGCAGCCAGAAGTATTGGGATTGATATACCAGCCCTTTGCTATGATGAAACATTGGAAATCTTTGGTGCCTGTAGAATGTGTATTGTTGAAATTGAAGGTAGTAATAAGTTGCAAACCTCATGCTCAACTTTGGTTAAGAATGGAATGATTGTTCATACAGAAACAGATAGAATAAAGAGTACGAGAAAAGATATTGTGCAAATGCTTCTTGATAGTCATCCTAATGATTGTTTAACTTGCCAGAAATCTGGGGAATGTCTACTTCAGGACTATGCTTACAGATATGATGCAAACTTTAGAAATCACCATGGTGCTATGAGACCTCAATTAATGGATACATCAAGCCCTTATATATTAAGGGATAATAGTAAATGCATCCTATGTGGAAAGTGTGTTCTGACGTGTTACCAAGTATCTGATAGACAGGTGTTATCATTTTCAGAAAGAGGATATGATACCAAAGTGGTATTTGGAGCTGATCAAACTATTGAAGAATCACCCTGTGTATCATGCAATAGATGTGTAGCAGTCTGCCCTGTGGGAGCACTGGTGGATAAGAGACAGTTGGGTAAAATAAGAAACTGGGATGGAAATACAACGGTTGTTATGTGTAAAGCATGTGAATATGGTTGTGAGTTTGAGGTGTATTCTAGAAATAAAGAAAATATTGCAGTGACAGCTAAAGCACCAAGTAATGGGAGACCCTTATGCTTAAAGGGAAGATTGGCAACGGAGCTGAAATATCTAGAAAATCCTGATAAGCCATATATAAAGATTAATGAGAGATTTGAAGAAACTACTTGGGATAAGGCACTTGGAATAACAGAATTGATTGAGAAAATCAACAGACTAGAAAAAGATAATAAGGAAGAGGAGGAATAGAAATGCAGGTAACAATAAATGGCAAGAATTATGATGTGGAAAAAAACACCACAATTCTTAAAGCTTGTAAGGATGCAGGCATTGAAATTCCAACTCTTTGTCATGATGATAGATTATCACCATCTGGGGCTTGCAGATTATGTTTGGTAGAGGTTGAAGGATGGAAAAATCTACATACATCCTGTACTGCCATATGCAAGGACAATATGGTAATACAAACCCATAGTGATAAAGTAATTAAGGGAAGACAAGAAGTGTTGGATCTACTCATATCAAATCATCCCTTAGAATGTTTAACCTGTGAGAAATCAGGTGCATGTAAACTTCAAGATTACTGCTACGAATATGGAATTACTGAAGGTACATACAGATGGGAAATGAAGAAGCCATATTTTGACTCTTCGAATCCTTTTTATAACTTTGATTCAAGAAAGTGTATCTTATGCGGATTATGCGTGAGGGTATGTGATGAACTTCAAGGCACATCAGCCATAGGATTTGAAAATAGAGGTTTTGAGACTAATGTTGCAACTCCTTTTAATGAGGGGTTAATTAATTCAACATGTGTTTCATGTGGGAACTGTGTTTCTGTTTGTCCTGTGGGAGCCTTGGAACCAAAGAGCAAGGAGAAGTTTAGATACTGGGAGACTAGGGATGTTAGAACCACTTGCTCATATTGTGGTGTGGGTTGCCAGATGGACTTAGTGGTAAAAGGTAATAAGGTGGTGGATGTTAAGCCAGCATTTGATGCACTGAATGAGGGATTACTTTGTGTCAAAGGAAAGTTCTCATATAATTTCCTATCTCATCCTGATAGACTTAAGAGACCAATGGTAAAAAAAGATGGTGTATTTGTTGAAACATCATGGGAAGAAGCATACAACCTTATAGTAAATAAAATGAAATCTGTAAAAGAATATTATGGATCAGAAGCATTTGCAGGTTTGACATCAGCTAGATGTACCAATGAGGAAAACTATTTGTTCCAGAAAATGTTTAGAGCAGTTTTGGGAACTAATAATGTAGATCATTGTGCTCGCCTCTGACACGCTTCAACAGTTGCAGGTCTTGCAATTACTTTAGGAAGTGGTGCTATGACAAATAGTATATCTGAGATTAGAAACACAGATGCAATGTTTGTTATAGGGTCGAATACAACAGAAAATCACCCGATCATTGGTGCTGTTATGAAACAAGCTAAAAAGAGGGGGGCTAAATTAATAGTAGCTGACCCAAGAAGAATTGAACTGGCTGAGTATGCGGATGTATTTCTTCAATTGAAACCAGGAACTAACATTGCATTGCTTAATGGACTAATGAATGTCATCATTGAAAATGGATTACAAAATGATGAGTATATAAAGAATAGAACAGAAAACTATGAAGAACTTAAGGAGATTGTTAAAGACTATACTCCAGAAAAGGTAGCAGAAATCTGTGGAGTAAAAGCAGAAGATATTGTTAATGCGGCTATCATCTATGCACAAGCAGACAAAGCTGGAATTTACTATACCATGGGAGTTACTCAACATTCCACGGGAACTAACGCAGTAATGAGTATTTCTAACCTTGCATTACTATGTGGTAATGTGGGAGTGGAATCAGCAGGTGTAAACCCACTAAGAGGACAGAACAATGTTCAAGGTGCGTGTGATATGGGTGGTCTACCAGGAGACTTACCTGGTTACCAAAAAGTATTTAAACCAGAAGTCATACAAAAATTTGAAGATGCATGGGGAGCTAAGTTATCTGGTAAGGTAGGAGCAACCATAGGAGAAATGTTTGAGGGTATTGAGAAGGATGAGATTAAGTTCCTCTATATAATGGGAGAGAATCCCGTAGTTTCAGATCCTGATACCAATCACGTAAAGAAAGTGCTGTCCCATGCGGATTTTGTGGTGGTTCAAGATATTTTCATGAATGAAACTGCTGAATTTGCAGATGTAATACTTCCTGCTGCAGCATTCGCGGAAAAGGATGGAACATTTTCAAATACTGAGAGAAGAGTTCAAAGGGTTAGAAAAGCGGTTAATCCACCTGGAGATGCAAAAGCTGACTGGGAGATACTGATGAATATAATGAATAGAATGGGTTATGATAAAAACTATGCTAATCCTTCCGAAATTATGGATGAAATTGCAAGTTTAACACCATCCTATGGCGGTATAAATTATGACAGACTTGAGAATGAAAGTATTCAATGGCCATGTCTGGATGAAAATCATCCAGGGACAAAATATCTTCATGAAAAAGCTATTGCAAGGGGTAGGGGTCTATTTATGCCAGTTGATTATGTTGTAAGTGCTGAAATGCCTTCAGAAGAGTACCCACTTATAATGACAACAGGTAGAATACTATACCACTATCACACAAGAACTATGACAGGGAGGGAAGATGGATTAAATCAGCTAGCTCCAGAATCTTTTGTTGAAATAAATCCAGCTACCGCTAATAGATTGTCTATTCTTGATGGAGAAAGGGTAAGATTAGTATCAAGAAGGGGAGAAGTAGAAACGACAGCTAGAATAACGGAAATTATTGATGATGGAGTAGTATTTATGCCTTTCCATTTTGCTGAAGGATCTGCTAATTATCTAACAAATACAGTAAAAGATGAAATAGCTAAAATTCCAGAGTTAAAAGTAGCCGCTGTGAGAGTTGAGAAAATATAGGGGTAAGACCTTTATAATTTATGAGGTGAGAAAAATGGACTATGCTCAAGTAATAAAGTATGCAATGCAAATGGAATTGGATGGAAGTAATTTCTTCAGAGAAAAGGCAGGAGTTTTTTCAAATCCAACCACGGAAAGATTATTTATAACTTTAGCTGAAACGGAAATGGAACATTATCATTATTTGAAAAGACAGCTGGGTAGCTATGAAAAAAATGATACCTTTGATTTAAGTGAAGAAGTATTAGAAAGAGAAGAAGACATATTTAAAGCAAGGGAAGAATCTGAACAAATTAAAGAAACCCTCAAAGATTCTGATATTCCAGATCTAACTATCCTTAGGATGGCGTATTTAATAGAAAGAGATTACAAAGAATTCTATGAGAATGCAGCAAATAATTCCCAGGATGAGGATATCAAGAAAATATTCACAAAACTATCAAAATGGGAAGAAGGCCATGAGAAATTATTCAAAGCTGAGTATGATAGAAGAATGAAGGAGTACATGTCAGTTCCTTGGGGAGGTTAGCATGAGAGAATTTGGGAGCGCTATTATCCTGGCAGGAGGAAAAAGCAGTAGAATGGGCTTTGACAAACAATTACTCTATATTAGAGAAAGAAAGCTTATGGATAACTTAATCAATAAGCTTAAACCTATATTTGATGACATTATCATAGTTACAAATAAACCAGAGTATTATTGTCTCTTAGTCCATAGTATAACAGAAGACATTATCCCTAATGGCGGTCCTTTAGGGGGTATTCATGCTGGTTTAAGTATTGCTTCTTCAAAATATTCATATGTTATAGCTTGTGATATGCCAAATGTAAATCAAGAGTATATCCATTTTATGAAGGATATACTTAAGGAAAGTAAAAAACAAGGTTGTGTATCCATGTATGGAGATTATATTGAACCTTTTAATTCTTTCTATTCAAGGGAACTAATTCAACCAATCGAAGAATTTTTATCGAAAGATCAAAGAGCAGTCCATAGATTTTTAAAGGACAAAGATATTGTTTCTATTCCTGAAAAAAGGGTTAGAGAGTTTAGTCCAGACTGGGACATGTTTTTTAACCTCAATACTAGAGAAGATGTAAACACATACCTGAAGAAAGAAAGTGGATTTTAATATGGATGTTACTAAATGGACTACTATTAAAAAAATTAAGTCCAATGAAATTCAATTGGTTGAAGATATGGTGGTTGTAGAGTATCCTCTAACTATATTCTTAAATGATATAGAGTTGATAACATTACTTGCAACACCTAGATCATTAAAGGAGCTGACTGTAGGCTTTTTACTTTCTGAGGGTTTTATCGATGGGATGGATGAGATTAAAAGTATCAAACTTTATGAAAATGAAGGTTGCATATATGTTAACTCCATTAAGGATAAGGAAATTAGAATAAAACTCAAAGGCAAAAGAACTATAACATCAGGATGTGGAAAAGGAACTTCCTTTTATAATGTTCTTGATACATTTAAAGATAATAAAGTGCAAAGTCATACTACAATAAAAAAGGAAGTTATAATAAATCTTACAAGAGAGTTCAACGGCATCTCAGAATTGTTTCAAAAAACTGGTGGGGTTCATTGTGTAGCTCTGTGTGATGAGAATAATATTGTCTTTTTTGAAGAAGATATTGGAAGACATAATGCTTTGGATAAGGTATTTGGAAGAGGGCACATGGAGAAAATAGATTTTAGGGATAAATTTATACTTACAACAGGTAGAGTATCATCTGAAATTCTTATTAAGGCTGCTAAAAGACAGATATTTCTAGTGGCATCAAGATCCGCACCAACACAATTGTCTGTGGATCTAGCAAAGGAGTTGGGAATCTGTTTGGTTGGATTTGTTAGAGGTGATAAAATGAACATTTATAGTAGCTTTGATCGAGTTATTATATAAAAGAAGAGGAAAGGAAAGACAACCTTTTGTTGGTTGTCTTTTAATAATTTAAAAGGTGTGATATTTTGAAGAAGTTTTTAATTTTAGTGCTTGTATTAACTTTAGGATTAACTGGATGTTTACCTGAAGCCAGAGATCCAGTTACTGTGAATGAGAATGAGAGTAAAGAGGAAGAATCTATTTTTGGAGGAAGTAATATTGTTTTAGCAACCACCTTACCACAGGAGTCAGGATTGCTAAATGAGTTAATACCTCAATTCGCCGATCAGATGAAAATAAGAGTAAAGACCATACACGTTGGAATTGATGAAGGAGTTGAAATGGCTCAAAATGGAGAAGTTGATGTATTATTTATTAACTCCAAAGAAGATGAGCTAGAGCTAATAAACAACGGAGATGTTGTTTATTCTTATGATGTAATGGAAGGTGAAATTGTCCTAATTGGACCTAAAGATGACATTTTAAGTACTAACGATATACTAGGTGCTTTAAGAACGATTTCGACTAAAAACTTACCATTTGTCTCAGGAGGGAGTGACTCGCTGAGTTCAAGAGTTGAGGATTTCCTTTGGAATGAGTTGGGTGTAGTTGACAAAGATAGTTGGTATCAGATAGTAGAATCAAAAATGAGAGATACTATCTTAAAGGCTGATGAACTAAGAGCCTATGCTTTAGTTGACAAAGAAAGCTTCTTGAATTTAAAGGATGATTTAGATCTTGAAATCATTGTAGAAGGAGAGAGCCTATTGAAAAGCCAGTTTAGTGTTATGACTATTGATCCAACAAAATCACCAGTGATAAATGAATTAGGCTCATTAGCCTTTGCCAACTGGTTAGTGTTTGGCGAAACTCAGTTGATTATTAAGGAGTTTGGTATTGATAAATACGGGGAAGCATTGTATAGGGTCACACCTAATAACTGATATCAATTATCAATAAATTGTTTTAGAACATCATCCAAGGGGAATACTATAATTATAGTGGAGATCATAGTATTTGGAGAGATCTTATTGGAGGGATGTTATGCTTAAGTGGTCACTTATATTTATGGTAGTTGCCATAATTGCAGCTGTTTTCGGATTTGGAGGTATAGCCGGTGCTGCAACTGAAATAGCAAGAATATTATTCTTCATATTTGTAGTATTATTTGTTCTTTCATTGATTTTCGGGAAAAAATTCAAACCTTAATAAACAGAGAAAAATCCAGGTTATGTCCTGGATTTTTCTAATAAGGAGGAGAGAACCTAACATAATCTAAAGTTTGATCCTCGTGATACAATTTATATCCAATATATCCATTATTTAGCAGTTTAACTTGAGCGTCAATATTTGTCATTTCAATATTTATTTTATCATTATTGGTTAATTCCAGATTATCATCCAAGGTGCCATGCAAGATGTATCGCCAAATTCCATCGCTATTATCTTTAGTTGTTCCGTATTTTCGTTTAAGAGATTTAATTTTAAGCCCATGTCTCATTATATTATTTACAGAATAAAAGTTATAAGGAGAGATTGTACAGGCCATATGCTTATATCCTTCTTTTGCAATAATTGGTTTCATCATACTTAAAGTCATGAACTGAATATTATTACCTCGATAAGGAGGATCAACCACAGTTGTTTCTAACTGACAGAGTTTATGAAGTTCTGTTTCTGGCAACCCTAAATCGTAACCTAAGTTTCTTCTTTCAAGTCCAGGGAAACTAACATACCTGAATGCAATCAAATTATTTTCTTCTCCATATATTCCAATAATCTTAGCACCTTTGTTCAAGTCTTCATAAAGATCATCATAAGAATCAACAAACAGAACTTCCTTATTTGGAAGTGCCTCGTATACAACATCCATAAGTTTAACCATATCATCCAAAGCTTCATATGAGACAAGTTTTGCTATATAATTCTCTTCAATCTCTCTTTCATGCTTCTCCTTTAATAATACACCTTTCTCGATTATCACTATTATCCCTCCAAATATGGCAAAACCCATACTGGAATTATACCAGTATGAGCTTAAATAGCAGCATCATCAAACTTAACATAGTTAAGTTGTTTAGTGTCTTTAATAATCTCATATCCAATATATCCTTGATCTATAAGTTCCTTTTGCATGTCCAAGTTTGCCCATTTAGATATAACTAAATCTATTGGATTTAAGCTCTTCTTATTTAAATCACTATGAAGTATAAATCTCCATAATCCTTCTTCTTCATCAGTACCATACTTCTTCTTCAATGCCTTAATTTTTAGACCGTTTTTCATAATATTATACAGGCTAAAGAAGTTATATGGTGATACAGTACACATAAAATGATTATAGCCTTCTTTTTTTGATAATCCTTGTGCTGCTTCAAGTGTTAAACTTTGAAGACTATTTCCTCGATATTTTGGATCTACCACTGTAGTTTCAAGGTGAACAACCTTATTTAGCTGATCTTCATCTAAGGATATGTCATATCCTAAGTTTCGTTTATTAACACCTGGAAAAGCTATATATCTATAAGCTATAATTCTATTTTTGCTGTTTAAAACCCCAATAATTTTAGCTCCTGACTCCATATCAGATAGCATGTCCTCGTATGAATCCATGTATAGAACTTCTTTATTAGGGAGATTATCATATACATGTTGCTGTAGATCTATGACTTCTCTAAGTCTATCTTTGCCCAACAATTTCATATTGTAATCTTCTAATTCCATATTACCATGTTTGTCTTTAATCAGTTTTCCATTACCTAGCACCATATATATGCCTCCTTTCTTCAGAATTGACTGACAACTTACAACTTACTATAGAGTCACAAGTTGTAACTTAATTATATATTAAATTCTTAATTATTGTCAACAAAAAATTTAGTAGACTCATTGTAAAATGAAATTGAACTAATATAAAAAGCCCATAGTTAACTATCTGTGTTATGATTTAATCACGACAAAAAATCTGACACGGAGGATAATCACTATG
>JAUWAD010000089.1 GCA_030602225.1 Bacillota bacterium
GCATAAACTATGTAAAATTTGTGTAAAAACCACAATTAAAATCCTTGCAGCACCAGCCTGATTGTGGTATACTACTTTAGTGTTCCTTGCTCTATCAAAAGGTAGAGCCGATAGTCCATAAGGAGGTGAATTAAATGAGAAAATATGAAGCAATGGTAATCTTTTACCCAAACTTAGAAGAAGAGAAGAGAAACTCTCTACTAGAAAGATTTAAAGGAATCATTCAATCTGGTGGTAGTCTTACAACAGTTGATGAATGGGGAATGAGAAAGCTTGCATATCTAATCGATGATTTAGCAGAAGGTTTTTATGTTCTGATGAACTTCGAGTCTAATCCAGAAGTTGTTAAGGAATTAGACAGGGTTGCTAAGATTTCTGACGGCATTATGAGACACATGATCACTAGAGAAGAAGAATAATCTAAGGGATGGTGAATAATTTGAATAATGTTGTTTTAATTGGTAGACTTACCAGAGATCCTGAGTTAAGATATATTCCAAATTCAGGGACACCAGTATCCACATTCACAATAGCTGTAGATAAAGGTCTTTCAAGAGAGAAAAAACAGGAAATGGAATCAAAAAATCAACCCACAGCAGATTTTATAAATATTGTTGTTTGGGGTAAGGTGGCAGAAAATGTTGCTAACTTCGTAAACAAAGGAAAGTTAGTAGGAGTTCAAGGAAGAATCCAATCTAGAAGCTACGACGCAAAAGATGGCACTAGAAGATATATCACAGAAGTAGTAGCCAATAATGTAGAATTCTTGGAGTGGGGAGACAATTCAAACAAACAAGGATCCTACGGTGACAATAACCTTGACTATCCAGAAATGGACGGCTTCCACCCTACCGATAATGATGACATTCCATTCTAATTAAGGAGGGAAAAAGGATGCAAAGAAGGTTTAAACCTAGAAAAAAAGTATGTAGCTTTTGTGCAGATAAATCAACACATATTGATTATAAAGAAGTGAGCAAGTTAAAGAAGTATATTACTGAAAGAGGAAAAATCCTACCAAGAAGAATTTCAGGAAATTGCTCAAAGCACCAAAGACAACTTACAATTGCTGTTAAAAGAGCAAGACAAGTTGCATTATTGCCATATAGCGCAGAGTAAGAGAGGGAAACCTCTCTTTTTTATTTTCAATAAGACAATGAAAACAAATAGTCAACAACTGACATTTTTTGTTGACTATAGTATAATATATTACAATACGATAAAGACTTAAAAGCATGAGGTGAATCACTTGGATAAAGAAAATAAATGGATAACCCCTTTGGTGGAAGGAATAGGAGTAATGGCATCAATAGTTATAGTTTCATTAGTTGGAATATATTTCTTTCCATTTATACTGATACTATATCCATTGGGTTTTATAGTATATGGGTCAAAGCACGGAATTATACCCTCAGGAATTCTTCTTTTAATAACGGGAGGATTGATTGGAGTTGCAGTGGATGTAGTGAGTGGAATTATTTTTATAATAGCTTTTGCCCCGGTATCATTGGGTATGGTTTATAGTATAAAGAAAAGGAGAAAACCTTTGGAAATACTCCTGACAGGAAGTCTTTTGTTCTTTGTAAGTGTAATATTTGTATTTGGAGCAATTGGGAACCTATCGGGAATCAGTATGATAAATCAGATAGAGCAAACATTTAAGGAAACACTTTTCTTGCAGGTTGAAATGCTACAATCAACGGGTTTAAGCAATCTGGAAATAGCAAGATTCAGGCAGATGCTAGAGGATGCCTATAGGTATATGTTATTGATTCTTCCATCAATAATAATGGTAATAGCCTTTGGTGTAAGTTATCTTAATTACCTTCTAACCGGAGTAATATTAAGACTTATGGGTATTGGTATACTACCCATGCCAAGACTATACAAATTTAGTGTTCCCAATAATTTTGCCTTGGGTATGATAGTAATGTTTGCAGGTCTATATATTGGAAAGGGACTTGATGGGAAATATTTTGATACCATCTTGCTGAATTTAGTCGTTTTAGTTGGATTGGCATTTATATTACAGGGAATTGCAGTAATTGACTTCTTTTTATTAAAGGTTAAATTTAATAGATTACTAAGAGGATTGTTGATTGTATTTACAATAGTTATGGCTCCAGTATTGACTTTTGTTTCATTACTGGGTGGAGTGGACATGATACTTGATCTTAGAAAAATTAGACGAAGAAAATCCCAATAGGAGGTGTGCCATGAAGGATAGATTTTTTAAATGGACAGATTCAAAACTATATTTAATAGTTATAGGAGTAATGGTTTTAATCCTAGCTTTCTATCAGCCAATAATAGCATTTCTTATGGGTTTGGTTTTAGCATATCTTTTGTATTACGACTATTCAAGAATCAAGAACAGGGAAGATGAATTAAAAAAGTATGTGGAAGGTCTATCTCAGGACTTTGATTCTGCGGCAAAACACGCTATTTTTAACATGCCATTTCCCATGGTGTTTATAGATGAAGTTGGAAAGGTGACCTGGTATAATACCCCTTTCTTGAATTTGATTCAGGAGGGAGATATCCTCCACAAATCAATTAGTGAACTGATCCCTAACTTTAACCTAACTGAATTAGGAAGAAAAAAGGAAAACGAACCATTGGAAATCGAATATTTAGACAAAAACTATAAGGTTTATCCTAACTACTTAGAAGGAAGAAGAAATAACAATAAGGGAGATTTGACAATTCTGTACTGGGTAAACGATACAGACTATATTAAATTGAAAAAAACATACTATAATGAAAAAACCATTGTAGCCATGGTAGATGTGGACAATTACGATGATGTGAAAAATAATACTCCAGATATTCATAGACCCATAGTTCTAGCTGAAATTGATCAGCAGATAAATGCCTACTTTCTAGAGCTTGATGGTATAGTTAGAAAGTATGAAAATGATAAGTATCTAGTTCTTATGAATCAAGAGGGACTAGAGAGAATAAAAGCAAGAAGATTTGATATCCTGGACCAGATCAAGGAACTCAAAATGGGCAATACCATACCCATAACATTGAGTATTGGTATATGTCAAGCTGGAGAAAGCTTACAAGAATCTTATAAAAATGCTCTTGCAGCCATTGATATAGCATTAGGTAGGGGTGGAGATCAAGCTGTTGTCAACATAGGTAATTCCTTTGATTTCTATGGAGGTAAATCCAAGGCTTTAGAGAAAAGAAATAAGGTAAAAGCTAGAGTTATTGGGGATGCATTAAGACAACTTATCGACCAAAGTGACAGGGTTTTTGTCATGGGACATAAAAATCCTGATATGGATTCTGTAGGTGCAAGTGTGGGGATCATGAGAGCAATATTCAATAGAAACAAAGAGGGATACATGGTTTTAAATGATGAGAACCCTTCAATTATTAATCTAATGAACAAGCTAAGAAAAGACAGTTCTGAAATAAGTGAAAGAATCATAAGTACAAATGAAGCTATGGATATGGCGGATGAGAAGTCATTACTTATAGTGGTTGACAATCATAAACCTGCCTTAACAGAAGCACCTGAATTATTGGAAGTAATAACTAAAGTGGTAATAATAGATCATCACAGAAGAGGCGCAGAGTTCATTAAAGATCCAGTATTGATTTATCTAGAGCCCTATGCTTCTTCCACATCGGAGTTGGTTACTGAAGTATTGACTTATATGTCTGAGGAGATAAATCTTACTAAATTTGAAGCAGAAGCTCTCTTATCAGGTATAACAGTTGATACAAAGAACTTTAGCTTCCAAACAGGTGTAAGAACCTTTGAAGCAGCATCTGTGCTTAAGAGAGCAGGAGCTGATACAACTGTTGTCAAACAGTTGTTTAGAGATGATTTTGCCACCTTTATAAATAAAGCTGATGTAATAAGAAATGCAAAGATTATTCTAAAGAGGATTGCAATAGGAAGACTTGAAAAAAATATGGAGGACTCAATCCTTGTGGCTGCTCAGGCTGCAAATGAGCTCCTAAATATAAATGATGTGGATGCATCCTTTGTATTGAGCCAGCTGGATGATAAAATTCATATATCAGGCAGATCCCTTGGAAACATTAGCGTTCAACTAATTCTTGAAAAACTTGGTGGTGGAGGTCACTTGACAAGTGCAGGTGCCCAAGTTGAAAAGCTATCTATGGAAGAAGCTGAAAAACTATTAATCAATATTGTTGAAAAGTATATTAAGGAAGGTGAAAAGATATGAAAGTAATTCTACTTAAAGAGGTAAAGGGAATGGGAAAAGAAGGAGATCTTGTTAACTCCAAAGATGGTTATGCGAGAAACTACTTGATACCCAGGAATATTGCAATCGAGGCAACTCCCGAGAATTTGAGAAAGTGGGAAGAAGCAAAAAAACAAGAGGCTGCTAAAAAGAAGAAGGAACTTGAAGAAGCAAATCAACTTAAGGCGAGAATTGAAAAATTAACAGTGACAATTAGGGCTAAAGGTGGAACTGGAGGAAGACTATTTGGATCAATTACAAGCCAGGATATTGCAAATGGGCTCAAGGATCAACACAGTATAGATATTGACAAGAGAAAAATAGAGTTAAAGGATAATATTAAGAACACAGGAATAACTCAAGTAGAAGTTAAAGTCTACCCAGAAGTCAGTGCAAGTCTTAAAGTTGATGTAACTACAGAATAATGAGGTGATATTTTTGGAAACAGGTATTGGAAGAATTCCTCCCCATAGTGTTGAGGCAGAACAGTCGGTTTTAGGTGCGATGCTTTTGGAGAAAGAAGCAATCAACACCGCAATTGAAATAATTAGACCTGATGATTTTTATAAAGATGCAAACAAAGAGGTTTATGAAGCCATGCTTGTTTTGAACAACAGAAATGAGCCAATTGATTTGATAACCTTATCTGAAGAGTTAAAGAGAAGGGGAACCTTGGAGAGCATTGGGGGATTAACTTATCTTGCCAACTTATCAAGTAGTATTGCTACCACTGCAAATACTAAGTATTACTGTGAGATAGTACAGGAGAAGTCGATTCTTAGAAGACTTATAAGTACTAGTAATGAAGTTATGGGTTTGGCGTATGACAATAGCGAAGATGTTAATTTTATTATTGATAAAGCAGAAAAGAATATATTTGATATAACCCAAGGAGCACATAAAAAAGGGTTTTTTCCAATTAGCGAAGTTCTGTTATCAAGCTTTGCTCAAATTGAGGAGAGGGCAGCAAATAAAGGCCAGTTAACGGGACTGACCACTGGGTATTCTGATCTAGATTACAAGTTATCAGGATTACAGAAATCTGATCTGGTATTACTGGCAGCAAGACCCTCAATGGGTAAGACTGCCCTGGGTATAAATATAGCAACTAATGCTTCCCTTAGAGGAGGGGGCAAGGTTGCAGTATTTTCACTGGAGATGAGTAAGGAGCAATTGGTTCAAAGGATAATCAGTGCAACATCCCATGTGGATTTACAGAAGATCATAAGTGGTAACATGGTTGATGATGAATGGCTTAGGGTTGTTAATGCCATGGGACCATTATCAAAAATGGATATATACATTGATGATACAGCTGCAATTTCCTTGATGGAAATGAAGGCTAAGTGTAGAAGACTAAAAGTTGAAAAGGGATTAGATCTAATTGTGGTGGATTATCTTCAGCTTATGCAGGCAGATGGAAGAGTAGAAAGTAGACAACAGGAAATTTCGGCAATTTCAAGGGGTTTAAAGGGAATTGCTAAGGAGATGGAATGTCCAGTACTTGCACTATCCCAGTTATCAAGAGCACCGGAATTAAGATCTGATCATAGACCAATTCTTTCTGACCTTAGAGAGTCTGGTGCCATTGAACAGGATGCGGATGTTGTAATGTTCTTATATAGAGATGAATACTACGATAAGGAGTCCGAGAAAAAGAACATTGGTGAAGTTATTATAGCTAAGCACAGAAATGGTCCTACTGGTTCAATAGAGTTAGTATTTAAGCATGAGTTTACTAAGTTCCTAAATAAAGAAAAATATCTTGATACACAGGAAAATTAAGGATAAAACCTTAATTTTTTTGTTTTAACTCATTAAATGGTCAGAAGAAAAATAGAACCTTTGAAAATGGTGTATTTTAGTGTAAAATAAGCTTCGTAGACAACTTTAAAAGGATGATTTGAGATGGTGATTAATAGCAAAAGATTAATTATTGCTCCTTTGAGAATTGAGGATGCATATGAGATGAGAACTTGGGGATTACACGACAATCCTTTATTTGAGGATTATAATTTCCCATTTGAAAGAGATGAAGAGGTAAAGAAATGGTTTAGATATAAAACCTTTACAATCAAGAACAAATACTATTCCGTAAAGGATAAAAATAATAAGTTGGTGGGTTATTTAGGAATTAAGAATAGAAGTTTTATCCGTAAGTCCTCTTTCTTAGGGATAGTATTTGACCCTAATAATATTAATAAAGGCTTTGGAACTGAAAGTTTAGTAGCCTTTCTAGATTACTATTTCAATAGATTAAGAATGAAGGTTATATATTTGGAAGTTGCAGAGTTTAATCACCGTGCATTAAAAGTTTATGAAAAGCTTGGATTTAAAAAAATAGGTTATTATCTGGATTATTTCCCATTTCAGGAAATAGATGTTACTCATAAAGATTTTATTGAAGCCAAATCTTATTTTGTAATTGATGGAGAAAAGATATATAATTATATCTACAAAATGAAATTAGATAAAGAAGGGTTTTTAACCTTAAGGAAGGGAGATGAGGGGTAATGAGTTTTGATTTTGAAACCACTGATATGGATTTAGGGAATACTCCCATCGAGAATATTTTTTTAAATGATTATATGCCCATGGCAAATGGAACCTATGTTAAGGTCTATTTATTGGGCTATAAATATGCTCATGATAAGGATTTGAAAATAGATGTTACAAATAAAACCATTGCAAACAATTTAGATATTCCCTTGGAGGATGTATTAAGAGCTTGGGATTTTTGGCAGAGCAAAGGAATTATTAAGAAAACCGGAGAAGATCTTGTGGATTTTAAGGTTACATTTCTCAATTTGAAACAGCTATATATTAGGAACAATATAATGGTATCAAAGGATAAAAGTGAAGTAAAAAGATCAAGACCAAATATCATTGAAGCTAACAAAGTAAAAGAAATTAATGAAATGTTCAATGCAGTAGATTATATAATGAGAAGACAGACTACCAATGTTGAGAAAGAAATAATAATAACATGGATTGAGGATTATAATATGAATCCAGATGTTATTGAGAGAGCTTTTAATTATGCAGTTGAAATAAAGGGAAAAAGAAGTATAAAGTATGTTGAGGGAATAATAAAGAATTGGTATGATCAAGGTTTGACTAATATTGAAGCAGTGATGGAAACATTCAAAAACACTGATGAAAAGTATTATAGATATCAAAAAATAATGAAGAGTATCGGACTAAGTCATAAAGGTGTGACAGATGGGGATATGTCCTTGATAAGTAAGTGGTTTGAGCAATATGGATACTCCATGGAGTTGGTCCTTAAAGCTTGTGAAGCAGCCAGCAATGTACAATATCCAACAATTAAGTATATTGATGGGGTAATAAACAATTGGTATAACAAAGGAATAAAGGTAGTAGATGACATAGAGAAAATGGATAAAATCGAGGATAAGAAAGTAATAAAACAAAATTATCCACAGAAGAAGAGAAATATTAGTTACAAGAATAGGTTTCATAACTTTGAACAGAGAACCTCAAAATATACTCCAGATGAGCTAGAGGAGATAGCAAGAAAAAAAAGGGAGGCTCATAAAAGGAAGGTAAATGGTGATATTAATGAATAGGGATATAATTTCTGATATTCAAAGAACTTACGAAAAAAGAAGAGATAAAAATATCAGAGACCTTCAAAGACGTCA
>JAUWAD010000061.1 GCA_030602225.1 Bacillota bacterium
GCCTAAAGAACGGGGGGTAGATTTTGGACATTAAACAATTTCTCAAAGACATCTGTGAAACGCCCGGCGTTTCCGGTTATGAGCAAAATGTAGCTAAGCTTGTCAACAGAGCCTTTATCGATTACGCGGACGAAGCCCGCCAAGACCGCCTGGGCAACGTGGTTTTTTATAAAAAAGGAAATGGGGAAACCCGTCCCCGGATCCTCTTGGCCGCCCATATGGATGAAATTGGCTTTGTGGCAAAGGATATTGAAGAAAATGGATTTATTAGGTTTGCTAATATAGGTGGATTCGATCCAAGAACCGTCTTAGGACAAGAAGTAATGATTCATGGATTGGAGGATATTTCAGGAGTTATAGGCTCAAAGCCACCCCATCTACAAAGTGAGGAAGAACAGACTACAACCATAAAACTAGAGGATATGATTATTGATACTGGTTTAAACAAGGAAGAAATCAGTAAAAAAGTTAAAATAGGTGATAGCATAACAGTAAAAAGGGAAATGCTAGACCTTATGAACAATCGAGTAGCAGGAAAGGCACTGGATAATAGAGCTGGAGTGGTTGCTCTTTATGAAGGAATTAAGGAATTAAATAAGATTAATCATTATGCAGATGTATATTTTGTTATGACAGTCCAGGAAGAAGTTACCATGGCAGGAGGATTAACATCAGCATATGGTATTGACCCTGACTTGGGAATAGCAGTTGATGTGGGTTTTGGAAGTACTCCAGACATAAATAAGGCTAGTACAATAGACCTAGGTAAGGGACCGGGGATTACCCTTGGTGGAAACATACATCCTGGGTTTAGAAAAAGACTTATTGAAGTTGCAGGAGAGTATAATATTCCGTTTCAGACAACGATAAACCCAGGACCAACAGGTACTGATGCAAGGGCAATACAAATAAGTAGAGAGGGTATTCCAGCCCTGGTAATATCAATACCATTACGTTATATGCATACTTCAGTGGAAGTTATAGATATGAAGGACATTGATTATATAGGAAAGTTAATCGCATTTTTTATTAACTCCATAAAGGAAGATGAACTGGAGGGATTGACATGTTTCTAAAGAACTTAACGGAAAAAGCAGGGGTATCTGGAAATGAGAAAGAAGTAAGAGACTATATTATCAGTGAGATCAAGGATTTCGTTGATGATATTTATACTGATAGAATCGGAAATCTTATAGTGTTTAAGAAGGGTAAAAACAAAGGGACAAAGAGGATTATGATCACTGCCCATATGGATGAAGTGGGGTTAATGGTTAAGGAAATTGACTCAGCAGGTTTGATAAAGTTTATTCCTGTAGGAGGTATTGACCCAAGGGTACTGGTTTCTAAAACCGTTCAGGTGGGTAAGGACAAGATCATTGGAGTCATTGGTGCTAAGCCAATCCATTTACAGAAGAAGAATGAATGGTCCAAAGTTTTAGGAATCGATGAACTATATGTGGATATTGGTGCAAAAGATAAGGAAGATGCAGAGAAAAAGGTCAGTGTTGGGGACTATATTAGTTTTTATACCCTGTATGAAGAAATAGGGGATAATATGATAAAGGCTAAGGCACTGGATAATAGGGTTGGTTGTTCCATACTAATGGAGCTGATAAAATCAGATGTAGATGTTGATTTTTATGGAGTTTTTACAGTTATGGAAGAAGTTGGCCTTATTGGTGCAGGTCCAGCAGCATTCAAAGTTGAACCTGATATAGCTGTTATTCTTGAAGGTACTGTGTGTTATGAGATGCCGGACCTGGAGTCCCATCTCATACCTACTAAAGTGGGGGAAGGTCCAGCTATTTCCCTTGCGGATAGAACTACAATCTATGACAAGAAGTTAAGAGAAAGAGTTGTTGAGGTGGCAAAGAAGAATGATATCAAGTGGCAGTATAGAAAAACGGCCATGGGTGGGAATGATTCTGGAAAGATCCATACTACAAAATCAGGGTGTTCAACCGTCACCTTATCAGTGCCAACCAGATATATTCACAGTCCAGTATCAATTATCAGTAAAAGTGATTACAAAAGCACATATGATTTATTAAATGCAATACTACCAGAAATAGATAAGGAGGCTAAGTAATGAAGCTAAATACTGAATTACTAAAAAAATTAGTTACAGCTTATGGACCAGCAAGTAATGAAGGAATTATCAGAAGTATTATCATTGACGAGATAAGGGAATATGTAGATGAATATAATGTTGATAATTTAGGGAATTTAATAGCCCATAAGAAGGGAAACGGCAAAAAAATAATGATTTCAGCCCATATGGATCAAATTGGTCTAATGGTTACTGATATAGATAAGGATGGATTTATAAGATTTGGAAATATTGGTGGAATTTCCCCATCGATATCATTAAGTCAGAAAGTATTATTTGAAAATGGTACCATGGGAGCTATATTTGCTGAACCAGTTGACGATTTATCCAAACTTAAGTTAGATAACATGTATATAGACATCGGAGCAAGAAATAATAAAGAGGCAGAAGAAAAGGTAAATGTGGGAGATATATGCATCTATTACAGCGAGTTCATAGATAATGAACATGTGGTGTTTACGTCATATCTCGATGATAGAGTGGGTTGCTATGTTGCCATAGAGACATTGAAGAATCTTAACGCAACTGATAATGATCTGTACTTTGTATTCTCAGTACAGGAGGAAGTAGGATTAAGAGGAGCTAAGACTGCAGCATATAGCATAGATCCTGACTTCGGAATCGCAATTGATGTTACAGCCCATGGAGATACTCCAAAAGCCAAGAGGTTTGCAATTGGACTTCATAAAGGAACAGCAATCAAGGTAAAGGATAATTCAATTATAACCCATCCATTGGTTAGGAATAATCTAGTGGAATTGGCTAAAGTAAATGACATAAAGTATCAGATGGAAGTCTTGGAATTTGGAGGTACTGACTCTGGAGCAATTCATACAACCAAGGAAGGCGTACCATCAGGAGTAATTTCAATTCCTACAAGATATGTTCATTCTACAGTGGAGATGGCATCAAAGGATGATATAATGGACAGTGTAAGACTATTAAAGGCTTACTTGGAAGAAAAAAAATAGAACAATAATTATCTATATTAGAAACGAGAAGGGTGTGAAAAACACCCTTCTTTGTGCTATAATTTAATTTAGAGCTATTAATATATTAAGTTAGGAGAGAAGTAAATTAATGAAGAAGTATTTAATTTCAACATTTGGATGCCAGATGAATGAGCACGATTCAGAAAAGATTGCTTGGATTCTAGAAGGAATGGGTCATGTATCCACTGATAATAGAGAAGAAGCAGATATAATAATATTTAACACCTGTGCCGTTAGAAAAAGTGCAGAGGATAGAGTCTTTGGACAACTGGGTGAGTTAAAGGATTTAAAAAGAAGAAAACCTGAACTTATATTAGGATTATGTGGATGTATGATGCAAAGAGAAGACATCAGAACATACTTCTTATCAAAACATAGGCATATAGATCTTGTTTTTGGTACTAACAATATCCATAAGCTTCCTCAGTTACTTCAAAGACATATGGAAACGGGAGAAGTGATAGTAGATATAATAGAAGATACAAGAGAAATAGAAGAAAATATCCATGCAAATAGAAAGTACTCATATAAGTCCTTTGTGAATATTATGTATGGTTGCAATAACTTCTGTACCTACTGTATAGTACCATATACCAGGGGAAGAGAAAAAAGCAGGGAACCCCAGGATATAATAAATGAAATAACTGAGTTGACAGATAATGGAACAAAAGAAGTTACCTTACTGGGACAAAATGTTAATTCCTATGGTAAAACCTTAGAATTTGAATATAATTTCACAGATTTATTAAGAGATATTAACAAAATAGATGGTTTAGAGAGAATTAGATTTATGACATCCCATCCAAAGGACCTTTCTGAAGACCTGATAAAGGCATATGGAGAGTTGGATAAACTATGTCCCCATTTACACCTGCCTGTACAGTCAGGCAGTAATAAAGTATTGAAGTCAATGAATAGAAAGTATACTAGGGAAGATTATCTATCTCAGATAAGAAAGGTTAGGGCTATTAATCCTAATATTGCAATAACAACTGATATCATAGTGGGATTCCCTGGTGAGAGTGATGAGGACTTTATTGATACTTTGGAATTAGTAAAGGAAGTAGGTTATGATTCAGCCTTTACATTCCTATATTCCATAAGAGAAGGAACTATAGCAGCTAAGATGGAAGAACAGGTTCCAGAAGAGACTAAACACAAGAGATTCCAGCAACTTTTGGATACCCTTCATCCCATTGGACTAGAGTTGAATGAAAGACTAATTGGCACCACCCAAGATGTACTGGTGGAGGAAATTAGTAAGAATGACAGCACTGTTCTAAGCGGTAGAGCAAGCAACTCAAAACTTGTACACTTCAAAGGATCTGAGGACTTAATCGGCAAAATAGTGAAGGTGAGAATCAACAATGTAAAAACCTTTACACTAGAAGGAAATTTAATTAATATGGAGGCATAAAATGAGCGGTTTAACCCCTATGATGCAACAATATGTTGATGTAAAAAAGGAATACAGTGACGCCCTGTTATTTTTCAGATTAGGGGATTTTTATGAAATGTTCTTTGAGGATGCAAAAATTGCATCAAAAGAACTGGAAATTGCTTTAACACAGAGGGATTGTGGATTGGAGGAGAAGGCACCCATGTGTGGAGTGCCCCATCATGTGGCAGATACCTATATTTCAAGATTGGTGGATAAAGGGTATAAGGTGGCAATCTGCGAACAGGTGGAGGATCCTCAACTGGCCAAAGGTTTGGTTAAGAGAGAAGTAGTGAGAATAGTAACCCCTGGAACCATTATGGATGGTAATATTCTAGATGAGAAGAGCAATAACTTCCTGGCATCAATTTACCTGGATGATTTTGGCGTTGGTATCACCTATGTGGATACATCCACTGGGGAGATGTTCACCACTGAGTTCATCGGAGAGATGGACAATAGCTACAGGTTTCTCCTTGATGAACTGGGTAAAATACTCCCTTCTGAAGTGATATGTAATGAGCTTTTCACCAAGAACACAAAGTATTTCCATTTAATACAGAATAAAATAAATCCATACTTAAATATTCAAAAAGATAGTACACAAGATATAGATAATTATAAGAACCATATATTGGACTTTTTTATAGAGAGCAACATAAAAGGATTTAATCTAAATGAAAGGGTATATAGCATTATTTCCACATGGAGATTACTGGAATACCTTAGAGCTACTCAGTTCTCCAAACTTGAACATATAAATGAACTCCAGTATTACCAGCCAGAACAGTACCTGCTGATGGATATCAATACCAGAACTAATCTGGAAATCCATGAAACAATGAGATCCAGAGAGAAAAAAGGAGCTCTCATTGGCATTCTGGATAGAACACAGACTGCCATGGGCGGGCGACTACTGAAGAAGTGGCTGGAACAACCTCTACTTGATATAAAACTTATTGAATCTAGACTTGATATGGTAGAGTATTTAACTGAAAACCCATTTGACCTTAATGAAATAAAGGATAGGTTAAGGGAAGTTTATGATATTGAGAGAATTGTAAGTAGGATAAGCAATGGAAATAGCAATGGAAGGGATCTAGTTGCTCTGAAAAACTCCATAAGAGAGATTCCAGGGCTTAAGGAAGTACTTGAAAATACGGGTTTAGATCACTTTATCAAGCTTCAAGGTGAAATGGATGATTTAAATGACATCCATGAATTACTTGATGCAGCTATTATGGATAATCCCCCTCTTACTATAAAGGAAGGTGGAATTATCAAGGAAGGTTACAATAGTGAACTGGATGAACTTAAACATGCCAGATCAAAGGGAAAACAATGGTTAAGTAAATTGGAATCCGATGAAAAGAAAAGCACAGGTATCAAGACATTGAAGGTGGGCTATAATAGGGTTATGGGCTACTATATCGATGTTACAAAGACAAATATCAATCTTGTTCCTCCTCACTATATTAGAAAACAGACCTTGGCAAATTCAGAAAGATATTATACTGAAGAGCTAAAAAGTATGGAGGAGAAGATACTAGGAGCAGAAGAGAAAAGCATTAAGCTAGAATATGAAATCTTTCAGGAAATCCGTGAAACAATTAAGAAAAACATTAATAGATTACAGAAGACAGGTAAATTACTGGCATATCTTGATGTAATACTTAGCTTTTCTTTAATAGCAAATCAGTATAATTTTATAAGACCCACACTAAATAATAAGGGAACCATTGACATTAAGGATGGTAGACATCCTGTGGTGGAGGCAACTATAAAGCATCAGTTATTTGTCCCAAATGATACCCATATGGATCTTAGGGATGATATGGTACAGATAATAACCGGTCCTAATATGGCAGGTAAATCAACCTATATGAGACAGATTGCCATAATAGTACTACTGGCTCAGATTGGGTCATTTGTACCTGCAAAAGAGGCAGACATTGGAATTGTGGATAGAATATTCACTAGAATAGGCGCTTCAGATAACCTATCCCAGGGAGAAAGTACATTTATGGTGGAAATGACTGAAGTTTCCAATATAATCCGTTTTGCTACCCCAAGAAGTTTATTAATACTTGATGAAGTAGGTAGAGGTACAAGTACCTATGATGGACTAAGTATAGCATGGGCAGTGGTGGAACATATAGCTAATAAAATCAAGGCAAAGACACTGTTTGCCACCCACTATCATGAATTGACTCAACTTGAATCAAAGTTCAAGGGAATCAAGAACTATACAATAACTGCCAAGGAGCAAGGAGAAGATGTAATCTTCCTGAGAAAAATAGTCCAAGGTAGTACAAATCAAAGTTTTGGGATCCAGGTTGCAAAACTGGCTGGAATCTCAAAGGATATTATCAATAGAGCCAATGAAATTCTAACAATGATTGAAGGAAGTCATCAGATAAATCTACATGATCCAGTCAAGACAAATGATCAGAAGCAGTTGAATTTAATGGATTATAAGAAGGATTTCTTTGTAGATAGAGTAAAGAATATAGATATAAACACTTTGACTCCAATGGATTCACTTAATCTTTTGGGTGCATTGATACAGGATGCTAAAAAACTTAAGGAGTAGACCTTATGAGTAAGATAAAAGTACTTGATGGATTAACAGTACAAAAGATAGCAGCAGGTGAGGTTATTGAAAGACCTGCATCTATTGTAAAGGAACTGGTGGAAAATTCCATTGATGCAGGTTCAACACAGATAGTTGTTGAAACAATTGATGGAGGAAAGTCTCTAATCAGAGTCACTGATAATGGTGAAGGAATGGATAGGGAAGATGTATTGCTAGCTTTTAAGAGGCATTCCACATCCAAGCTATATTCAATTGATGACCTGAACACCATAATGACACTGGGTTTTAGAGGAGAAGCACTATCTAGCATATGCGCAGTGGCGGTTGTTGAGGTTATTACCAGAAGAGTGGAATCAGAAGAAGGTATAAAGGCAATTGTTCTTGATGGGATTGTCAATGACATCATGCCCATTGGAGCACCTACAGGTACTACAATGATAATTAAGAATCTGTTCTTCAATTTACCAGTAAGAAAGAAATTCCTAAAGAGCAATAGTACAGAAGATACCCATATCAGTGATATACTTACCAAACTGGCAATTGGAAATCCAGGAGTATCTTTTAAATACATCAGGGATAATAGAGTGATTTTCAATACCAATGGTAGTAAGGACAATATAAATACCATTTATGAACTTCTGGGAAAGGACAACACCAGGGACTTGATCCCCCTGGATATAGAAACCGAGGACTTCAAGGTAATTGGGTATTTATCGAAAAATACATTGTATAGAAGTAACAGAGCTCATCAATACCTTTATGTTAATGGTAGGTATGTGGTGGATTATAAGATATCAAGAACAATTGAAAACCAGTATACCAGCCTGATCCCAATAAACAAATATCCAATATATATACTAAATATTAGTATTGATCCTAAGAATATCGATGTTAACATACATCCTACAAAGCAGGAGATAAAGTTTATCGGAGACACAATGATATATGAAAAGCTGGGAATGGTTATCAAAAGAAATCTAAATACTGTAATTAATATTCCAAAGCCTGTGAATAAAAGGATGGAGGAAGTTAGGACACCAAGCATTTTTGAAATAAACAAGACAGAAAGAGTTGATAAACCTTATAAACTTGAGGATGATAAGGAGTCAATAATAGTATTTAAGGATTTATCCCATGTGGAAATAGTTAAGGAAGATGAAGCATTAAGTAAAGAAGTGGAGATCAAAAATCAGACTAATAAAAAAGACTTTAAATTTTCTGCTCTAAAACAAATTGGGATAGGATTTAAGACATATATCTTTGCTGAGGATATCTTAAATGATAAACTATTTATAATTGATCAACACGCTGCCCATGAAAGAGTATTATACGAAAGATTGTTAAATGAGTACAATAACGAGAGTATTATTGTACAGCAACTCTTATATCCAGAAATAGTTGAATTAAATCCAACGGAGTACATCAATGCTAAGGAGAACATTGATTATTTCAACAAAATAGGCTTTGAGATAGATATATTTGATGAAAAGAGTATTATTATAAGAGGGGTTCCTATGATTTTTGGAAAACCAAATAGTAAGAGCTTATTCATTGAAGTATTGGATAAAATAGATGTTAAAATCATGCACAATCATGAACTTAAGCTAGAAAAGATAATTAAGCTGGCTTGTACCAGTGCTATTAAGGCAGGAGATTCCATTAAAAATATGGAGGTTAGTTCACTTTTTAAACAATTGGATAATTGCAATCAGCCCTTCACATGTCCCCATGGAAGGCCAACTATTATAGAAATTACCAAGGATGAATTGGAAAAGAAATTTCTAAGAATAATGTAGGTGTAAAAATGAAAGAGAAATTAGTAATAATAACTGGTCCAACAGCCGTTGGAAAAACTGAACTATCAATTAAGGTTGCTAAAAGATTCCATGGTGAAATCATATCATCTGATTCCATGCAAATATATAAGTATATGGACATTGGAACTGCAAAAATCACCCAGGAGGAAATGGAAGGTGTAAATCATCATTTAATTGACTTTTTAGATCCTTCGGAGGAGTTTTCAGTTTATGACTATAAGGAAAAAGCAACTGGAATAATAAAAAGATTAAATGAAATAGGTAGTCTACCCATAGTAACTGGTGGTACTGGACTGTATATAAACTCATTAATCTATGACTTGAATTTTTCTCCCATTGCTCCTAACAAGATTTTAAGGGATAAATATGATAAAATACTCTTAAATGAAGGCTCCATTGGATTATATAACCTTCTTAAGGAGTTAGATCCTGTCTCAGCTGAAAAGATAGACCAGAACAATCACCAGAGATTGATGAGAGCCCTTGAAGTAACTGAGTCCAGTGGAATTCCCTTTAGTAAGTATAATAAAGACTTTAGGAAAGAATCACAGAAGTATGATCTTGCATATTACTGTTTGAATATGGACCGTGAGAAATTATATGATAGGATTAATTTAAGAGTGGATATAATGCTTGAGAAAGGTCTTATAGGAGAAGTTTCAAATCTCCTTAAGAAAGGATATAATAAAGATATGTTATCCATGAAGGCCATAGGGTATAAGGAAATTATCCTCTATCTAGAAGGAATCATACCTTTATCCCAGGCCATAGAAATGATCAAGCAGGGTTCAAGGAATTATGCTAAAAGACAATTGACTTGGTTTAGAAGAGATAATAGAATTAAATGGATAGATGTTGATAATTATCAATCAAAGGATGAAATGATTGATTTTGTTATAAAGGATGTATCCACTACCCTAAATATTTAAGGAGGTTGTTCAATGAACAAGAATTTGAATCTACAGGATCAGTTTCTAAATACTGCAAGAAGGGAAGGTATAGTAATCACTATCTTCCTAGTGAACGGATACCAGATAAAAGGATTAGTTAAGGGATTTGATAATTATACTATAGTGCTTGATTCAGACGAAAAACAACAGTTAATTTATAAACATGCAATATCTACAATAATTCCAAATAAAACTATACATTTTGAAATTTAAATAAGAGTCTCTTTATGAGACTTTTATTATGTAAGGAGAATAATATGAATAAGTCAACAATAAATATATTATGTAAACAATTTGATATTAAAGAAGAAGTCATCAGTTACGTTCAAAATTGCGAAATGGAAGTGTCCCATAGATTCACCCAACTTGATTCCATAAGAGAGTACAATCAGTACAAGGTGATTGAAGCAATGCAGTACAATAGATTGGCTTCCACGGACTTTAACTGGGCCACTGGTTATGGTTATGGTGATGTGGGAAGAGATAAGGTTGAATCAATCTTTGCAAGGGTCTTTAAAGGGGAGAGTGCTCTAGTGAGACCAGCTATAGCATCTGGTACCCATGCATTAAGTTTGACCCTATCAGGTATATTAAGACCAGGTGATCACCTATTGTATATCACTGGTACTCCGTATGATACTTTGCAGAAGGTAATAGGAACAAAGGGAAATGGGGAAGGGAATCTATTACAATTTGGAATTGAATACAATGAAGTACCCCTAAAGGATAATTTTATTGATATTGAGGCCTCACTTAATGCCATAAAAAAGAATACCAAGATAGTTGCCATTCAAAGGTCCACAGGATATAGTGATAGAAGGGCGTTAACTATAGAGGAGATAGAATTTGCCATAAGTAGTATAAAAGAAAGACATCCTGATATTATTATTATGGTGGATAATTGCTATGGTGAGTTCCTAGAGGAGAGAGAACCTCTGGAAGTTGGTGCTGATATCATTGCTGGATCCCAGATAAAAAATCCTGGAGGAGGATTAGCACTATCAGGAGGTTATATTGTAGGTAGGGAATACCTGATAGATATGGTGGCCAATCGACTTACTGCCCCTGGTTTGGGAAAAGATACAGGTCTAACCTTTGGAACCAGTAGAACCACACTGCAGGGATTGTTCCTGGCACCACATATAGTTATGGAAGCCGTTAAGGGAGCATTATTAGTGGCTCAGACCTATAGTAACTTAGGTTTTAACATAGTACCTAAAATAGATGATAAGAGAAGTGATATAATCCAAGGGGTAGAACTATTATCCCCTGAAAGAGTAAGTGAATTCTGCAAGGGTATACAGGCAGCATCCACTGTAGACTCATATGTAGTTCCTGAAGCCTGGGATATGCCAGGATATGCCGATAAGGTAATAATGGCAGCAGGGGGGTTTATTGAAGGTTCATCCATTGAATTAAGTGCCGATGGTCCCATGAGAGAGCCATATTATGCATACTATCAAGGTGGGCTTACTTTCGATCACTGCCGACTGGGAGTACTGAAGTCAGTTAATAATTTATACATGAAAAACTTAATAGATTTACCAATAAAATAAAGGTGCAAATTTGCACCTTTAATATTTTCTATATAAACCTTTTACCTTGCCTAGTATAACTACATCTGTGGTATAGATAGGCTCCATGAACTGGTTTTCAGGCTGTAGTCTAACACGATCCTTTTCCTTGAAGAACCTCTTTACGGTGGCTTCTTCGCCAATGAGAGCAACAACTATATCACCGTTGGATGCATGACTTTGTTCGTGAACAAGAACCAAATCTCCATCCATAATTCCCGCTTCAATCATACTTTCACCGGAAATCTTTAGCATAAAAGCATTATGTCCTTCCACATCTTCAATAGGAAGGGGGAAGGTATCATCTATATTTTCAACAGCTAAAATAGGGGACCCTGCTGTAACCTTACCAACTATAGGAACTTCCACAGTCTTTTTAGCCTCCATAAAGTTACTATCCCATCCTAAAATTTCTATAGCTCGTGGTTTAGTGGGGTCTTTTCTAATAAAACCCTTTTCTTCCAATGAGTTCAGATGAGCGTGTACGGAAGAAGGGGATCTAAGATTAACACCTTCACAAATTTCTCTTACTGTAGGTGGGTAACCCTTTGACATTAATTCCTTTTTTATATAATTCAATACTTCTGTTTGTTTTTTAGTTAATTCTTCGTACATAATATCACCTCACTTGAAAATTAACTTCTTATGAGTATTTTAACACATATTATAAAATAAATCAAACAAAGGTTCGTTTTTTTATCAAATAATCATTGACACAGAACGGGTGTTTGGGTTAAAATATAATTAATCGAACAAATGTACAAATAAGATAGAGAGGTGTCCCATGAAAACCAAGAGATATGTAATTGTAAATAGTAGAAGATTTTTTACCTTCATTACATTAGTCATTACACTTTTAGCACTTATAGTATTTACTATCATGAACTTACAAGGAGCATACTCATCAGCATATACTATAGAAACAGAAGATTATTGGGTTAAACAGGGAGAAACTCTTTGGAGTATTGCTCAAAAGTATACACCAGATGGTTATGATATAAGAAAAATGATATATGAGATAAAGCAACTGAATGAAATGGATACAAGTATGATCTACTCAGGTGACAAAATACTGATTCCAGTTATTGCAGACAATAATTAACCTAAGAAGAAATACTTCTTAGGTTTTATTTAACTCTTGAATTATATTGACAAATGTGTTACATAGTGATACATTTGAACTAGGAAGGAAGTGATACCATGTCAACAATAACTGTGAGACTAAATAAGGATGAAGAAGATATATATGTCAAATATGCTAAATTTAACAACACTCCTTTATCTACATTGATGAAGGAAGCTTTGATGGAGAAAATTGAGAATGAGATTGATCTAAATTCAGTATTGGAGTATGAAAATAGATTGGTTAATAAAGAAAATGAATATTACTCTATGGAAGATACCAAGAAAATTCTTGGTATATAGGCATATCAATGGAAAAGGGTTACTCTGTATATTTTGAAAAAAACGCAATTAAACAAATAAGTAAAATTGATAAAACTCAACAAGTGCTTCTACTAAGTTATATTGAGAAAAATATCAACGGAACAACTGAACCTCGAAGCTATGGAGGTCCTTTAAAAGGAAATTTGAAAAATTATTGGAGATATAGAATTGGTGATTATAGAATTATAGCTGAAATTAATGATTATGAAGTAAAAATATTAATTATTGAAGTTGGTCATAGAAAAGAAATATACGACAAATTAAAGCAGCCTTAAATGGCTGCTGAGATTATCGAAAAAGTAAAAAAAGTAAAAAAAAAAGATGAAAATCCTAAAATTCAAAAAGGAGTTTCATCTTTTTTGTCGTATATATATAGTAGAGGTGATATATATGATGACAAGAGGTAAGAAAGATAAAAAACAGATGGAACTAGAACTAGTAATGCTAGAACAATTAGTAAAAAAAGAT
>JAUWAD010000068.1 GCA_030602225.1 Bacillota bacterium
TGTCCAAATAGATGCATTTTTCCCAAGTAGTAAGCTTTGTTCAAACTGTGGCTATATTAACCAAAATACAAAGAAGCTACATATCAGGACATGGGAATGTCCTTCTTGTTTTGCATTTCATCAAAGAGATGAAAATGCAGCTAAAAACATTAAAGTTGAAGGCTTAAGGATAGCTTCATAAGCCTTTTGGAACTATATGTTAGGGTACTGGAACTACCCGATTTTAAGCCTGTGGAGTCATAAATAAGACCTTGCTACCTTGGGAGGCACAAGACTATGAATCAGGAATCTCCCACTTCTATAGGTGGCGAGAGTGTTCAATTTTATCCCATCTTGAATATCCCTTAATGTAAAAACATTCTTCATACCATCAGAAATGAACTCTGGAATAAATGGTTCTGCTCCTGTTGTGATCACAAGCTGATCATATGATTTGAAAAATCTCTTTCCTCTTTTTATATCTAATACTTCAACTTTTCTATTCTCATAGTCCACACCAATGACCTTATGAAAAACATTAACAGCTATGCCTTCCTGGCTAAAATCATCTACTCCCCTTGCTATTAGCTTATTGTGTTTATCAATCACATCTCCGATGTAATAGGGAAGGCCTCATGCTCCATAGGATATGTGTTCACCTTTTTCGTATACTGTAATATTTACATCATCACTATCTCTACTTAGCTTGGCAGCACAAGTCATTCCTGCAGCTACACCACCTATTATTACAACCTCTCTTTTCATATGCTCCTCCTTCATTATAGCCCTAATAACTCAATAATATACAATACTCCCATGAGAGACAGCAGAATTGGCAGTATAACTACTAAAATATTCCCCTTATATTCATTGAATAGATTGTATTCACTATACTTATCATTGGTAACAATTTTCTTCTTTACCAGTGATGGATGAATAAAGGCATAGATTCCAGTCCCTAGGACAATACCTATAAATCCCCCTGTCATGGCATCAATGTAGCCATTTCCAATAGCTCCAGCTATTGTACCAGGACAATAACCTAACAGTCCAAACCCAACACCAAATAGCAACCCTCCAATAATTGAATTCTTCAATGACCCAGACTTTGTTTCCACCTTGATTAGTCCTTTCCTATAAAATAATCCAATTCCGGACATGGTTACGATAATGGCTGTAAAGATTATTTTGATAACTGTAAAGTCACTAAGTAGAAGCTGGCCAACAATAACATCGTATTTGGTCACCCCTCCTCTATGCAAAAGAAATCCAAAGGATACTCCTATCAACAAACCAAAGAAAAGTTGTAGTTTTTTATTATCATAGTATTTCTCCATATATCTCACCTCTATATCCCATATATTAGAAATGCTGTGATTATACCACCAACAAAGAATGCCACAGCAGCTACCCAGCTTAAAATAGATAATTGACTGGTTCCACTAATTCCATGTCCACTGGTACAACCTCCCGCCCATCTTGAACCAACTCCTAGGAAAATTCCCCCAACCAATGCTCCAATAAATCTTACTATGAAATTACTTGAAACATTATCACTCCACATGGGAGGAATTTTCATTAATCTAAAGTCCCCAGATATTACCGCTGAAAGGAAAGCACCTAGTATAATTCCAAATACTAACATCATTCCCCAGTCAATTTCAGGCTTGTTCTTCTTATAATAATCATTTGAAAGTACTCTGTTCTTGTCAAACAATCCGACTATCATCCCACTTAGCTTTAGGAAGCTTGTGGATGCTCCCAGTGGCTTATTTGATATTAGCATTCCCAATAAGTTTATCAACCCAATTAAAGCTCCCACTGCATAGGGTGACCATCGTTGTTCAAATATAAAATCCATAACTTAATCCCTCCTATAAATATAGTAAGTATATAACCGTGGTAGCAACGAACAAGAATAATATGCTCAATCCTCCACCTGCTCTAATATAATCCTTTGTATTATATCCACCCGGGCCCATTATATATGCATTAACTTGATGGGTTGGTATAACAAATGAATTTGATGCACATACTGCAACCAGCAGTGCTGCTCCTCTTGGGTCAATTCCAAATCCATTGGCCATTATCATAACAAGGGGAACCAGTAGTACAGTAGCGGCAACATTGGACATGAATAGGGAAAATAAGGATGCTATTACTCCTATTACCAGCAGTATTAAATAACTGTTCCATCCCCAAACCATTTCCACGGTAAGATCGGCCAACAATTTCGCTGCCCCGGTTTTCTCAAATGCTACCCCTAATGGAATGAGCCCTGCCAAGAGGAACACTGTCTTCCAATCAATGGCCTTATATAGCTCTTCCTTGGGAACTATATTTAGCATTACCATTACAAATGCACCGGAGAAAAAGCTTAGAGGTAGTGGGAATCCCATCATAATTAGAACAATAGATAATACTAGAACTCCCAGTGACCACATCCTCTTTTTATCATCTATCTCATCTATTGGAGGTTTTACCTCGCTAATTACTATAAAATCCTTGCTCTCCTTTAAGGTTCTAATATCCTGCCATCTTCCAAAGACTATTACTTTCATTCCAGGCTCAAGGGGTTTTTCAATAAACTCAAAGGTTTCACCATCTGTATCCATATAAAATATTGGCTCAACTTTAAAGTTCTTCCTTACGGCAATTTCCTCCAACATCTTGTCTTTTATGGATGAACCCGGAGGAAGAATTATCTCTGCAAAACCTGCTTTTTCCTCATCTTCTAGATCTTTAAATACCTTTGGTCTATCCAGTTTCTCCAGGCCAAACTGTTTGAAGAAACACTGAATATTTCCTTCTCTTCCTAGAATAGCAACACTTTGACCCTCACTAAATCGGGTTTGTCTCCAGGGCACATACACTATGCTACCAGAGTCTGAAACCGCCAAGAAGTGAATCTTAAACCTCCTCCATAGCTGCAATTCTTCAATGGAGCTACCTATTAGTTCACTCCCCTTGGGAACTACAAATTCGTGAATTTCCTTTGGTAAGTCATATATATCTGGAATTTTCCTTGCCTTTGTTTCTTCTATTTTTGTATCAGGTAACACCTTTTCATATAAAAAATAAAAATACAGTATTCCTGAGATAAGAAGAGCCAATCCAACCGGTGAAACTGAAAATAGCCCATAAGCATCATAACCTCCTTCTCTAAGGAGATCATTTAAAATTATCAATGGTCCTGAAGCCACCATAGTTATTGTTCCACCTAATATTCCACCATAGCCCAATGGTATAAGTACTTTCTTTGGATTAAGTCTGGTCTCTTTACTTATTTTCTTAACGGCAGGCAAGAATAGTGCAACTGCTCCGATATTCTGCATAAAAGACGATATCACCCCTACAGTTGCGGTAATCATAGCCATAATTACCCTACCATCTTTACCAGCTTTTTTAACAATTTTATCTGCCATGGGATTCATAGCTCCTGACCTTTCAATCCCATAGCCTAATACCATTACTGCCATAACAGATACCACAGCATTGGATGATAACCCAGAAAAAGCTTCTCTTACTGATATTACTCCTGTCCAAGGTAAAACAAGCATTATTAAAATAGCAACCAGATCAGTCCTTAACTTATCTGTAGTGAAAAGTATTATTGCCAAAGTCATAACTGCAAATACAATAGCAATATCATTTGTCATAAGTATTCCCCCTGTAAATAAAGGCAGCCTGTTAGTAACAGTCTGCCTTATCACTTATATGTCTTCCTTTTTTCTTAAACTTTTTAGCATCCTAGCTCCACCGGTTAACACAATGGATTTATAGCCTCTATTATAAAGATATGAAGTAGCTACAGTTGCCTTTTCTCCAGAACCACATAGTATATATATTGTCTTTTCTTTATCTAATCTATCAAGACTGTCATATAGTATCTGAATAGGTATGTTTATCCTATTCTCAGAAGGGTCATCTTCCTCTAATTCTTCCATTTTCCTAATATCAAGTAGAATATAGTCTTCGTCCCTTTCACCTGCCATAAACTTCTTTGAACTCATGGTAAACAGTTTGTTGATTTCTTCTCCACTTTCTTCCCACATATCAATTGCATTTTGTACATATCCAATAATGTTGTCAAATCCAATTCTTCTTAAGTACCAGTATACATCCTCCAGATCCCTTGTGTTATTATCAATGATCAACACCACTTTTTCTTCTGTGTTGAATAAACTACCCACAACTGAAGTAACACTTCTTGGAGACATGTATATTGTTCCTGGAATATGTCCTCCGATAAATCCTTCCTTTTTCCTTATATCAATGGCCAATACATCATCCTTCATCCCTTTAAATTCTTCTATGGTCAATGCATTTAGTACTATATCTTCACCAACAAATTCTCCACCTTTTACATTAAGAACCTCCATCTTCTCAAAGTATCTGGGTTTAATTCTCATCTTGGCAAAATTCTTGATAAACTCTTCCTTTGAATCAACTTGTAGATGTGGATTTGACTTTCTTTCATATCCCAATGTGGAGAAAGGTCTCTCATCCATTGAATCTCCACATGCTGATCCTGCACCATGGGCTGGAAACATTAAGACTTCATCCCCAAGGGGTAATAATCTGTTAAACACACTATCATATAGCAGACCTGTCATTTTCCCAAGATTCTCTTCCCCATAGAAATCAGTCCTTCCCAGATCTCCCATAAATAGACAATCTCCTGTGAAAACCATATATGGATCTTTCTTTTCTCCCTCAAAAACCACAAAACTCATATGTCCCAACGTATGACCAGGTGTGTGAAGGGCCCTAATTCTTATATCCCCCAGGGTTATTTCATGACCATCACTTATTTTTTCACCATAAACATGTCCCAGCTCTTCATGGCCGGATATAAGTATTTTAGCTCCAGTTTTCTCACTTAATTCCATTGATCCAATAACATAATCTTCATTTCTGTGGGTTTCTAATATGTACTTTATTCTCATACCTTGTTTTCTTGCTTCCTTCATATATACTGATACATCCCTCATTGGATCAATTACAGCTAATTCATTACCATCACCTACTATATATGAGTAATGTGCCAGATTTCCAGTTTCGATTATCTTAAAAAACATATCATCTCACCCCTTCAAATTATTATAGTTTTTCCATTTGTACCCATTTATCCCTTAAACAATTCATCCAATTAACTCCTATTAACAGAAAAAGGACCCTTAGGTCCTTATGCTACAAACTGACTGTTATATAACTCCCAGTAGAATCCTCTATCCTCCAGTAATTTTTCGTGACTTCCTTTTTCAATAATCTTACCCTCATTCATAACAAGTATTACATCAGCATTTCTTATTGTTGAAAGTCTATGGGCTATTACAAAACTGGTTCTTCCCTTCATCAGCTCTTCCATACCTTTCTGAATTAGATGTTCAGTTCTGGTATCAACATTTGATGTGGCTTCATCTAGTATCAATATATTTGGATTTGCAAGTATTGCCCTTGCAATTGTTAAAAGCTGTTTCTGTCCTTGGGATATATTCGAGGCTTCCTCATTTAGAATTGTGTCATATCCTTGAGGTAAAGTTCTAATAAAATGATCTGCCTGGGCTAATTTAGCAGCTTTGTAAATTTCCTCTTCCTTTGCATTCTCTTTAGCGTATGCTATGTTATCCCTAATGGTACCGTTGAATAACCACGTATCTTGGAGTACCATCCCAAACATTGCTCTTAGGTCATTTCTGGTCATTTCTGTGGTTTTAATGTTATCAATAGTTATAGCTCCCCCATCTATTTCATAGAATCTCATCAATAGATTAACTAAAGTGGTTTTTCCCGCTCCAGTTGGTCCCACTATGGCCACAGTCTGTCCACTGTATACATCAATGTTCATATTATCCATTAAAGTATTTTCTTTTGTGTATCCAAACTTGACTCTGTCAAATCTCACATTACCTTTTGGAGTGTCAATGGTTATTGCATCTTTTTTATCAATAAGTTCTTCTTCTTCATCCAACAATTCAAAAACCCTTTCGGCTGAAGCTATGGTTGATTGGAAAGTATTTATTACCTCTGCCAGCTGCATTATAGGCTGATTAAACTGCCTGGAGTATTGAATAAATGCCTGAATATCTCCTATGGGTAATCTTCCATTAATGACATAAATACCCCCAATTACAGCTACTATTACATAACCTAAGCTGTTGATTAGTTGCATCAGAGGCATAATTATCCCAGATATGAACTGGGCTTTATAGCTGTGAATATATAACTGTGAATTGATATTATTAAACTCATCTATTACTTTCTTTTCATTGCCAAATGCTTTCACTGTTATATGACCAGTATATGTTTCTTCAATATGTCCATTTAACTCCCCAAGGCTTTTAGCCTGATGGGAAAAGAACTTCTGAGATCTTTTTGCTATATTTTTAGTAAGGAGTATACTCAATGGTATGGTTATTAATGTTGCAAGAGTTATTACAGGGCTTATTATTATCATCATAGCAAGTATTCCCAGCAGTGTGAAAACTGACACAATCACTGAAGTTACACTTTGTTGAAGGGTATTAGATATTACATCAATATCATTTGTTGCCCGACTTAGTATCTCCCCAGTGGTCTTGGAATCAAAGAATCTAAGGGGTAATCTTTGAAGCTTACCATTAAGCTCCTTTCTTAAATCATAAACCAGCTTTTGGGATACCCCACTGATTAAGTACTGCTGAATATAAGAAAAAATAGCGGATAGTAAATATAACCCCCCAAGTATGAAAATAAATCTTATCACATAGTCCATACTGATTTCAGTGCTTGAATCGACTACACCTTGGTATAGATGAGTTGTGATCATACCCATTACCCTTGGACTAAGTATTGAAAAAACTGTGCTTAAAATAGCAAACAATACTACAAAGAAAAGTGTTATTGTATAAGGCTTCACATACTTAAGAAGTCTTTTTAAGGTTCCCTTAAAATCCTTTGCCTTCTCTGGAGGTCTCATCATTCCAGAACCTGGTGGTCCCCCTCTACCTATTCTTGGTCCTTGAGGAGATTGGTTTTTTTGTCTATCTCTATTTTCAGTCATATTAAAGCCTCCTCTCCCAATTGTGAAAGGACTATTTCCCTGTACACATCACTACTTTTCATAAGATCATTATGCCTTCCTTGACCTACAATGTTTCCTTCATCAAGAACAATAATGTTATCAGCATCCTTTATGGTACTAACCCTTTGAGCTATTATGATCATGGAAGAATCCTTTTTGATTTCCCTTAAGTTATCCCTTAGCATTCGATCTGTCTTAAAGTCCAGTGCTGAGAAACTATCATCAAATAAGTATATTTCAGGCTTTCTAACAAGTGCTCTTGCAATTGAAAGTCTTTGTTTCTGTCCTCCTGATAGGTTCTTCCCCCCTTGGGAAAGAACATAATCTAAGCCCTCTTCCTTTTCCTTTACAAAATCATATATTTGAGCTATCTTTAATGCATTGACTATTTCATCATCGGTGGCTTCATCATTACCAAATTTTACATTATCTCTAATAGTACCTGTAAATAATAGTGGTTTTTGAGATACCAATCCAAAGTGCCTTCTCAGTTCTTCATGTTTTAAATCCCTTATATTCTGGCCATTAAGAAGTATCTCACCATTTGAAATGTCATAAAATCTCATTATTAGATTTAACAGGGTAGTCTTTCCTGATCCAGTTCCTCCAATGATTGCAGTGGTCTCTCCCAATTTGGTCTTAAAACTAATATCGCATACTGCTGGAGTCTCAGCCCCCTGATAATTAAAACTAACATCTTTGAATTCTAGTTCTCCTTTTATTTTAGTTGAAGCATACTCTTTTCCATCTATGATTTCTGTCTCCAGATCTAAAACCTCATTTATTCTACCAGCTGATGCACTTGCCCTTGGTATTGCTACAAATATCATGGATACCATGATTAATGAGAACATTATCTGTGATACATACTGTATAAATGCCATTAAACTTCCTACCTCAAGATTGAATCCGCTAATTAGTATGCTTCCATACCATATTACTCCAATTACTGTAAAGTTTAATACCAGGCTTAATAATGGCATCATTAGTGCCATTAACCTGGCTACTTTGAGAGCAGTATCAGTTAAACTTCTATTTGCAGTGTTAAACCTTTTTTCCTCATAAGATGTCTTGTTGAATGCTCTAATAACCCTTATACCAGTTAACTCTTCCCTTAATACTTTATTTAAGCCATCTATCTTCCTTTGAATCTCCTTGAACAATGGGAATCCCTTATATCCCACCAATGCTATTACTCCTATTAGAATTGGTGCAGAAATCAATAATACCTTTGATAACTCTCCATTGGTTGTTATTGCCATTATCAATCCACCAATTAGCATAAATGGGGCTCTAACCATCATTCTCATGGACATGATAGTAACCTGTTGCATCTGATTTATATCATTTGTTGTCCTAGTTATCATGGACGATGTTCCCATCTTATCGAATTCATTTAGACTGAAATTCTCTACCTTAGTAAAAACGGCACTTCTTAAGTCTCTTCCATACGCAGAGGAGGATGTGGCAGATAAATATCTTGAATATACTGTTGCAGCAGTTCCAAAAACTGCTATAATTAACATTAATAGTCCTGTCCTATAAATAAAAACAGTGTCTCCTGTGGAGATACCCTTATCAACAATATTTCCCATCAGCCTTGGTAAAAACAGCTCGGAAAAAACACCAATTAAGGTGAGAAATAATACCCCTATTACTTCCAGATAGTAAGGCTTTAAAAATCTCATCAATCTTATCACTTTATCTCTCTCCCATCTAACATTTACTAATTAATCTTATCATATTAGGGTATAATAAAAAATATATGTTTCCTGAAATTTGTGTGAATAAGGATTAAGGAGGTTTTTATGAAATTATCCATAGGTAGTACTATTGAAAAATTAAGACAAAATAAAGGTATTTCCATTAACCAGTTTGCCCATGCATTGGGAGTTACTCCGGATGTGGTTGAAAGATGGGAATCTAACTCATCCTATCCAGATATCACTCTACTTTCACCAATAGCTAGACTACTTGGCACAACTCTTGATGCTTTACTTATGTTTGAAACTGAGCTAACCCCTGATGATGTAACAAATATCTATAAGGTGTGTGCAGAAAAGTTTGAAACTGGGGATTATGAGGATGCTCTATTGGTTTGTGATAACTACTTAAATGCATATCCAAACAGTCTGTTCCTAAAATTTAGGATGGGAAGTCTTCTTCAGGAGTATATTCAGATGGCTAAGGATGAAGATCAGGCTAATGAGGTTTTAGATAAATCCATATCACTATTGGAGCAATCAGCGGTAATTGATGATTTGGAAGTGAAGCAAGCTTCCCTATATGTTCTTAGTAGTTTATATACTATGAGAGAGGAATATGATAAGGCTATTGAAGTATTGAATACTCTGCCTAAGGTAAATGTTAATACAGACTTCATGTTATCAACCATATACTCCATCACAGGTGATAGTAAAAGGGCTAAAACTATAGAACAGGAGAGTTTATTCAATAATATCAATAACTCTATAATTTCACTGGCAAGCCTATGGGGAACAGCCCTTAAGGAAAGAGACTTTGAACTTGCCATGGAACTGGCAACAATTCAGAGAAAGTTAATAATTGATTTTAAACTTGAAGGATATCTAATGGGAAACAACTTTCTAATGTTTGCTGATATTTATGCAGTGAGAAATGATGTTAACAGAACACTGGATTATATTGAAAAATATGCAAATTGGGCACTATCAACTGATACTAGTGCAGTGGATTTAGGTAATAATAAGTTCTTTAATCTAGTTGAGAACTTAACGCCCACCATGAGTTTTGACTATCAGAAGCAGACATTTATTAATTCAGTTGTTAAAAATTCAGATTATGATTTTGTTAAATACTCAGATAGATATAAAAAAATAATAGGTAGACTAATATAATTAAGTCCCTCAGTGGGGTTTAGTCTTACACCTAATTGGGGGAATGTTATGGAAAATGTATTGAATAAATCTCTTCAGCACTCAGAGAAATTAAAGTATAGAATAATTGCTGGTTATTCACTATTAATACTATTAACTTCATTTTTGTTTAACTCACCAAAAGAGGTAATTTCAGGATTAGGTAGAATAGTTATCTCACCAAGCCTACTTCTTTCTGACTATATGGTGATTGGAAATATTGGTTCAAGCATGGCTAATGCTGGAATTCTAATGCTTATTAGTCTCTATGTTGCAAAAAAGAATGGGGCATTATTAAATGGACCTTTGATTGCTGCCATTTTTACCATCGGTGGATTCGCTTTTTTTGGGAAGAATCTCTACAATGTAATAAGTATTGTTGTTGGAGTATATTTACATTCACTAATAAAGAAGGATCATTTTACTAAATATCTATTGCCTGCCTTCTTTGGTACAGCTCTTGCTCCTCTTGTAAGCCAGGTTAGCTTTGGTTTTGGATTTCCAATACCTACTGGAATTATTCTTGGTAATATTCTCGGTGTTATTATTGGTCTTATCCTTCCACCTTTAGCAAGTAGTTTTGTTAGATTTCACCAAGGTTTTAACCTTTATAACATTGGGTTTACAGCAGGAATTACTGGAATGCTTTTTATGTCTTTTTTCAGATCATTTCAGTTGCAGAACCCTCCAACATCAATAGTCTACGAAGGAGGGAATTTGGTTCTTGGATCTTATCTACTACTTATCTTTCTATCCATGATAGTGGTAAAACTAATAATCTCAGGACCAAGTCTAGCAAGGTTTAAGAAACTAATGACACATCCAGGTAGACTTGTAACAGATTTTGTTACCCTGGAAGGGTTTGGAGTTACATTGTTTAATATGGGAATCTTAGGAATTATCGGACTTATATATATTCTATTAGTAGGCGGTGAAATAAGCGGTCCTGTAATTGGTGGCTTATTTACTTTGGTTGGTTTTGGGGCTTTTGGTAAGCATCCTAAGAATGTAATACCTATCATAATTGGTGTTTATATTGCCAGCTTGCTCAAGACATGGGAAGCTTCATCTGTGTCAGGATTACTAGCAGCGTTATTTGGTACCACTCTTGCACCTATAACCGGGCATTATGGTTGGAAACTTGGTATTGTAGCAGGATTTATTCATATGTCTGTGGTGACAAATGTAGGATATTTACATGGAGGAATGAATTTGTATAACAACGGATTTTCAGG
>JAUWAD010000138.1 GCA_030602225.1 Bacillota bacterium
ATCAGGAAATTTACAAGTCGAGAGGATAGAAAATCCAGAAACTATTGCCCATGCCATAGAGAATCCATTTCCCCCCAGTGGAAACCAGGTTTTGAGAATGCTAAAATCAAATGATGGGATAGCAATTGATATTGAGGAAGATGAAATTATAGAAGCTCAAAGAGAGTTAGCTCATATGGGGCAGTTTGTACAACCAGCTTCAGCAACTTCCTATGCTGCTTTGAAGAAACTATTCAATGAGGAGTTTATAAGCATGGATGATGTGGTAGTGTGTGTGTTAACAGCATCTGGACTAAAATACACTCAAAGTCTTGAAATGCATAAGATTGATGTTAGAAGTTGCAGTCTTGATGACTTGGAGGAAAATCTTAAGTAAAAGAAGGTCAGATCCTTTGGATCTGACCTAAATATTTGACTCAAATAATTCCTTGATTTCATCCATTTTATTAGTATGGCCAAGGATTACCATAAGTTTTATTCTTGCTTTTTGACCAGGTAAGTTACCACCAAAAATCACACCAATATCCCTTAGGTGTTTTCCTCCACCCTCGTAACCGTAGGTATATAGTACCCTTCCAGTATTACACCTGGATACCATTACAACAGGTATATTATTATCTATGGACTTCTTTATCCCAGCTACAATGGATGGTGGAACATTTCCTCTTCCCAACGCCTCAATAATTATTCCCTTGTAATTAGAGCTTAAGTAGAAGTCTATGATTTCTGAATCCATTCCAGGGACGCATTTAATAAGAGCAACCCTGTTTTCAATGGAATCTGATGGAATAATTTGTCTTGAAGGTATATTCCTATAATAAATAACCTCGTCGTTATCAACTATTCCCAAAGGACCAAATTCTGGTGATTTAAAAGTATCCAATGAAAGTGTGTTTGTCTTTGTCACCTGACTGGCTGCATGAACCTCGTTGTTCATTACCACCAGAACACCTTTGCCCAGGGATTTATCAGAGAGAACTGTACAAATTGCAGCTGATAAATTGCTGGAGCCATCATAACCAAGTTCTGAGAAGTTTCTCATAGCTCCAACTACAACTACTGGCTTATTAGTATCCAGCATTAGATCAAGGAGATAAGCTGTTTCCTCAAGCGTATCAGTACCATGGGTTATTATCACTCCGGTTATAGTATCATCAGCAAGTTTTTCCTTTGTTAATTGACATAAGTCCATCATGACATCCGGTGTAATATGAGGACTAGGTAGGTTTGAGAAATTTATTATTTCCAAATCTGTTAACTCCTCAATATTTTTAATCATACTAAGTATTTCATCTGCATTTAATGCAGGGATTGCAGCATGAAGGTCGGGATCAACTTTCATCGCTATGGTGCCTCCAGTAAATATCATTGCAATTTTACTCTTCATCAATAAGCCTCCTAAAGTATCATACAAGAATCCTAACATATTAATAATACACTATCAACAAAAAAAAGAAGACTCCAAATTAATGGAGTCTTTCATCCTAATACTTTTAGGATGGAACATAACCGTTCAAAAAGGGGTATTGGGAATAGAGATCTAACACGAGGTTACCAGGGGGATAACCTCACATTGATTATAACAAATATGAGATATATATGCAAGGTATTTGATAACCTTTATCATTGAGCAAGATTAGTATTTATTATATTCGATAAATTAGATATAATAGATTTGGAAAGGAGCTGTTAATATGGAAAAAGTTGTGAAGGCATTGGAGAAAAATGGATTTACTGTCAAGATGTTTAAAGATAAGGAGTCGGCAAAGAGTGCCATAATCGATGAGATCCTTACCGATGAAAGTGTAGGTATGGGTGGGTCTGTTACGTTGCAAGAACTGGGAATATACGATGCTCTTAAGGAAAAAGGAGTAACTACATATTGGCACTGGAGAGATGAGGATAAGGGAAATGCATTAAGAATGTCAGTGAACTCAGATGTTTACTTAACTAGTACAAATGCATTGACAGAGGAAGGAATGCTTGTTAACCTAGATGGTACGGGTAATCGAGTTGCATCTATGATATTTGGGCATAAGAGAGTTTATGTTATTGCTGGGAAGAACAAGATTTGCAAGGATTATAATGATGCAATTTATAGACTTGAGCATGTGGCAGCACCTATGAATGCCAAGAGACTAAAACTTAGTACACCTTGCGTTCACACAGGAGTATGTAGTGATTGTGATTCAAAGGATAGAATATGTAAAGCAGAAACAACCATTAGAAGAAATCCCAATGGGACAAAGATTCATGTGTATTTAGTGGATGAGGAATTAGGTTATTAAGAGGTGAAATTTTGATATATTTAGACAACTGCGCAACAACTAAACCTAGAGAAGAGGTGATTGAGGTAATCACAGAAGCTATGAGAAATAGTTTTGAAAATCCTTCATCCCTTCATAGAAAAGGTTTTGAAGTTGAAAAGAAAATTAAAAATGCTAGAAAACAAATTGCTGACTACCTAAAAGTAAGTGATAATGAGATTTACTTCACTGCTGGAGGGAC
>JAUWAD010000060.1 GCA_030602225.1 Bacillota bacterium
GCTCACTGCTTCATCTACTAATGTGTCCGCTCCTTTGCTAAGTGTAAATAGTGATCCCACTATTACCAATAACACAACTATCGTTGGTAAAGAGCCAATAAATTCTGCAATAAATAATTCCATCATCATTCTCCTTTATAGGTCGTAGACAATAAAAAACTCTACAATCCAATTGAATTGTAGAGTCTCACACGAAATAATCACTTAAGCCGGGATATAATCCGTTTTTGACGACTTAAGTTCCACTTTAGTGGCAGTTACTCCCTCTAACCAGTACAAAGTATCATATTTTTTATGTTTTGTCAAGATTAGTATTTAAAGAATCCTTCTTTTGTTTTTCTTCCTAGTAGGTTGGCTCTAACCATTTTTCTAAGTAATGGATGTGCTCTATATTTAGGATCCTGGTATTCTGAATATAATACATCCATTATTGCCAAGCAAACATCTAATCCTACCAAATCTCCAAGGGCTAATGGTCCTATAGGGTGATTTGCACCAAGTTTCATCGCTTCATCTATATCGGTTGCATTTGCAACTCCATCGGCTAAAATTCCCACAGCTTCATTTATCATAGGAATAAGTATTCTGTTCACAACAAACCCTGGAGCTTCCTCAACCTGTACTGGAGATTTATCCAGTTTTGTTGATAACTCAATTATTCTATCTAAAGTCTCATCTGATGTTGCCAAACCTTTTATCACTTCCACTAGTTTCATAAGTGGTACTGGGTTGAAGAAATGCATCCCAATAACCTTATCTGGTCTATTGGTAGAGTTTCCAATTTCAGTAATTGATAATGAAGAGGTATTTGTTGCAAGGATTGCTTCAGCCTTACATATTTTATCTAGTTTACCAAAAGTATCCTTCTTTACGTTCATATCTTCTGAAATTGCTTCAATAACAAGATCACTATCTGACACATCTTCAAGATTGGTTGTAATAGTTATATTAGAAAGAGTTTTTTCCATTCTCTCCTTTGTTATTTTCTCCTTGGCTACAAGCTTATCCAAGGTCTTAACTATAGGTGCAATACTCCCTCTTGGATTTTCACTATCAATGGACCTAACCCAAACATTCACTTCAAAGTCCCTTTCAGCAAAGATTTGAACTATACCCAATGCCATTGTTCCTCTTCCTAAAATACTAACCTTATTCATATACAGCACCTCCGAATTATTTTAGTTTGAAATCTGGTTTTCTCTTTTCGACAAAAGCTCTCATGCCTTCCTTTTGATCCTCCGTTGCAAAACAAAGTCCAAATAAATCCTTTTCAATTAAATTTCCCGTTTCAATATCTGTTTCATAGCTTCTATTTATTGCTGTTTTAGAATATCTAATAGCCAATTGACCTTTGGATATTATTTTCGCTGCCATTTCATTAGCCCTATCCATAAGTTCTTCACTATCCACCACCATATTTACAAGTCCAATCCTAAAAGCTTCCTCTGCAGAAATAATATCACATGTAAATATAAGTTCTTTTGCCTTTGCCAATCCCACCAGTCTTGATAATCTATTGGTACCACTAAATCCAGGAGTAACTCCAAGTCCAGTTTCAGGTTGGCCAAACTTTGCTTTATTTGATGCGATTCTAATATCACATGCCATGGATAGTTCGCATCCCCCACCTAGAGCAAATCCATTTACAGCGGCAATGGAGGGCTTTTCCATTAATTCTATCTTTCTAAATACCCTTTGTCCTATTTCTGCAAATTTTCTTGCTCCCTCAGAATTTAACTCTTTCATTTCTAGGATATCTGCACCGGCAACAAAAGCTCTGCCCCTTCCAGTGAGGATAAAGAGATAAACATCATCATCCTCTTGAATAATATCCAATGCTTTATCCAATTCCTCTATGGTATCAAGGTTAAGGGCATTTAAAGACTCTTCTCTGTTCATTGTAATATAAGCAATACTACCTTCCTTAGAAAACAATATATTATTAAATTCCAAAAGATCACCTCCCATTGTTTATATTATATCAATCCTTTTGAAAAGACAAGTTAATAACCTTCTTTTCCCAATAGCTTGAACATATTTTTCTTATATGCCTCAACCCCAGGTTGGTCAAATGGATTTACCCCTTGTACATAGCCTGAGATTGCACATGCTTTTTCAAAGAAGTATATCAATTTTCCTATATTATACTCATTCATTTTATCCATGGTTATAATAAGATTTGGTACATTCCCATCCACATGGGCTAGTAAAGTTCCCTGAAATGCCTTATCATTTATATATCCCAAAGATTTTCCCTTAATATAATTAAGGCCATCAAGATTATCCTCATCTTCCATTACTTGAATATCTTCATCATCTGGCTCTATGATTATTGAAGTCTCAAAGATATTCCTTTTTCCATCTTGAATCAATTGACCCATGGAATGAAGATCTGCTGTAAAGTTTACACTTGCTGGAAATATGCCTTTACCATCCTTACCCTCAGATTCACCATACAATTGCTTCCACCATTCTCCAAGATACTGTAATCCTGGTTCATAGTTAACTAATATTTCTATATCCTTTCCTTTCTTTGAAAGAATCTGTCTTATACCAGCATATTGATAAGCAATATTTTCTTCCATCACAGGATTACTATACTCTATTGCACCCTCATGGGCTCCCTGAAGTAGCTTATCAGTATCTATCCCAACTGCATATAATGGCAGTAATCCAACAGGGGTAAGTACGGAGAATCTTCCTCCTACATCATCAGGGATTACAAATGTCTCATACCCTTCTTTTTGTGCCAAAGTCTTTAATGCTCCCTTTTCCTTATCAGTGGTGGCAATTATTCTTTTTTTCGTCTCTTCCTTGCCATATACTTTCTCCATATGGTCTTTTATTATTCTAAATGCTACAGCAGGCTCTGTGGTTGTTCCTGATTTGGAAATTACATTTACATAGACTTCTTTATTCTCTATCACATCAAATATATCCTTATAATACTTTGGAGATAAGTTGTTTCCTACAAAATACAGCTGAGGTGTTTTTCTTTTATTCTCATCTATACTATTATAAAAACTATGACTTAAGGCTTCAAATACTGCCCTTGAACCTAGATATGAACCTCCAATTCCAATAACCAGAAGAACCTGGGCATTGCTTTTTATCATTTCTCCTACAATCTTCAGTCTCTCATATTCGTCTTTATCGTAGCTTTCAGTTAAATCTACCCATCCAGCGAACTCACTCCCTGGTCCTTTTTTATCATGAAGCATTATATGCGCTTCATTAATTATTGGTTTTAGGAACTTAAGTTCATGATCCTTAATAAAGCTATGTTGATAATTAAATCCTATGCTCATACCTTTCCCCCCTTAAAAATAGAACCTAGAAAATTAATTCTAGGTTAGTCTACCACATCTACTAATACTAGAGCATAATCATCATCTTGTTCGCCCCAGCTATGGATTATGAATTTGTCTTCTATTTCCTTTAAAAGATTGTCAGGATATTTCTTGATTGTGTTTAATACCCCTTCAATCCCAAATTGTACATCGTTATGATCCCTCGCCTCAGTAATTCCATCAGTATAAAGAAGTATCTTATCCCCTCTATGAAGCTTAACTTCTTTCTCTTTGTATTCAATTTCACCAAATAGCATGGTAATTGGATATCCCTTTATCTTCAACGGTTCAACTTCTTGGGAATTAAATCTGATGGGGTAGCAATTATGTCCTGCATTGGAATAAGTCAGAGTATGGGTTACCTTGTTATATACACCATAAAATATTGTAAAGTATTTATCTGCCTCTAAATCCAATGATCCAAACCTTTTGTGCAATTCGCCCAATGCAAGGGCTGGATTTAAAACTTCATCCTTTATACTTCTCATGGTTTGCTTTATAAACATGGTCATCATTGATGCTGCTATTCCATGTCCTGCAACATCACAGATATATATGCCGATGTTCGCTTCATCAATATAGAATATATCAAACATATCTCCACTTAACATTTCAGATGCCTGATATATATAGTCTATCTTCAGATTCTCTATAACTCCCACTTTAGGAAGAATCTTCTCTTGTATTCTTCTTGCAAAGTGTAAGTCCTTACTGATCTTCTTGTTCCTTTCTATAAGTTCTTGCTCCAGTTTTCTTTCTCTGGTTACATTTCTAAAAACTTCAACAGCCGCTGTTATATTGCCTTCATTGTCAGTAACAGGTGAACTTTTAACTGAAAAGTATTGTCCATTTATAATTTCTTCCTTTTGGACAATTTCACCAGTTGCAATGCTTTTACTAGTAATGCAAAAACTACACTTCTGGTCTCTATTATGAGATTTGTAGCAAGGTTGCCCTACAATATCATCCCCCATAGCTCTTTTCATGGCAGTATTGGCAAAAATGATCTTCCCATTCTTATCAACTACTCTGACCCAATCTGCCATTCCTTCAAGAACATGGTAATTCAAGATTCCATATTGAATATAATCAACATTACTTTCTATAGGTCTTTTTTCATCAATCATAATAATCACCTCATTGGGACTGTTTGTTAAATTGTTAACTAAACTACTTCCCTGTGTCTTCCATATAATATGGTGACTATTATTATTGTATATCATTAATTATGATTTTTCTATAGCTATTTAGAGTTGTAATGAAATTTTAATGACTTTTTTACTCGTATTTTACACTATTTTGTGAATCCTCTGAGTATCTAGCCATGGCGTAAATAGCATCTGATAATCTATTTACGTACTTTATTACCAATGGATCCACTTCAGCCACTCCAGATAGACTTATTATTCTTCTTTCTGCTCTTCTACACACAGTTCTTGCCACGTGGAGGTAACCTGATATTTTGTTTGATCCAGGAATAATAAATCCTGTAGGGTCATTTAGTCTTCCCATATAATCATCTATAATATCCTCTAAATACTTTATGTCTTCTTCTTTCATTCTGTACATAACCTTGGATTGATCCTCAGTTGCCAAATTGGTTGCAACTGTAAAGAGCTTGTTTTGAATTGTAAAAATCTTATGGTACATTTCTTCTTCCACGTAGTTTTTTGCCAATCCTAGTAATGATCCCAACTCATCCACTGTTCCATAGCTTTCAACCCTTATGTCATCTTTTGTAAGCCTTATGTTGTCAAAGGTTGAAGTAGTCCCCTTATCCCCTGTCTTAGTATAAATTCCCATACTATCCTTCCTTTCTATCTGGTCTAGGTCCATAATACTGATAAAAATCAACTTTTATTCTACCATTGTACAATTTTCTCTTTCTATCTGCCTTCTTACCATAAAGTTCTTCAAACTTTTCATTTGAGGTTATTGCATATATGGACCATGTATCATGTTCCTTGAACTTCTGGCCAAAATCCTTATACAACCTCTCAACTTCTTCCTTCTCACCCATTCTCTCTCCATATGGTGGGTTTGTAATTACCACACCGTATTCATCATAAAGGTCCACATCTCTCATATCCTTAATAAAGAAAGATATATCCTCCTCCAAACCTATATTTGCTGCATTATCTCTTGCTCTTAAGATTGATCTTCTATCTATGTCACATCCTAGTAGATTTAACTTAACACTGTGATCTATAGCTTTTCGTGCTTTTATTTTCTCTTCACTCCAATATTCCTTTGGAACCTTCGCCCATTTATCTGCATCAAATTCCCTATCAATGCCAGGAGCCATGTTCTTTCCAATCATAGCCGCCTCTATTAGTATGGTTCCTGAACCACAAAATGGATCAAACAATACCCTATCCTTGTTCCAATAGCTTAATAGAACCATGGCAGCTGCAAGGGTCTCCTTTATTGGAGCATCCCCAGCTCTATCTCTGTAACCTCTTTTATGCAGTCCATCTCCACTGGTGTCTATGGTTAAAGTGGCTATATCCTTTAACAAAGATACTTCAACTGTATATCTAGCTCCACTTTTATTAAACCACTCCACTGGATACTTGGTTTTTAATCTCTCTACTATTGCCTTTTCAACTATCCTTTGGCTATCTGATATACTATATAGTTTCGAATTAACACTTTTACCTTCTACGATGAAGTTACCATCTTCAGGAATCCACTCCTCCCAAGGAAGGGCCTTGGTTTTCTCAAATAGTTCATCAAAGGATAATGCCTTGAATTCTCCCATTTTAAGTAATACTCTTTCTGCAGTTCTCAACCACAGATTGGATATTACAATATCTCTGATCTGACCTTCAAATTCCACCTTTCCATTCTCAACCTTAAAATTATCATATCCTAAATCCATTAATTCTCTCTTAGTGACTGCCTCTAGCCCAAATGTTGTTGTTGCAATTAAGTTAATCGATGGCATCTGTAATCTCCTCCTCTATAATGTATATTATACTCTTTTTATCTAAGTTCTAATTATTTATTTTGTGGTATTTCCCATTATTTAGGGTATATTAAATCTAGACTGTCCTTTTATTCTTTGGACACACAGAATAAAATTTTAAAGGAGGCTATATAATGAGTATTGGTAACTTATATCAAAGTGGAGATTGGAAGGGAGAAAAACATGTTCCAGTAATCCATGCACCAGAATCTGTTAAAGCTGGAGAGATAGTAAAGGTAAAGGTATTAGTTGGTGAAGAAATACCCCATCCTAACACGTTTGAACACTACATAGCTTGGATAAAGGTATACTTCAAGCCAGAAGATGGTAAATTCCCAATTGAACTTGCTACATTCAACTTCGCAGCACATGGGGAAGGAGAGCTACTAACTGAACCATTTGGAAAATTGAAGTTTAAGGCTAGTAAACCTGGAACAATAATAGCAACAAGTTATTGTAACATCCATGGATTATGGGAAAACAGTACAGAATTGAAGGTGGAGGCATAGGCCTCCATCTTTTTATTTTTTTGGTTCATCTCACTACTAAGCAATAGAATTAACCGGATTGTAATTATTTAAATGCCAATAATCTGGTATTATATTATTGAAGAGGTCAATTATGGAAAGAGGTGTTGTGTATGAGAAGAAGAATTTTACTTATCATTGTATTAGCAATATCTATCCTTATTACAGGTTGCAATAGAAAAGAACCTGTGGATAATTCACAAGAAGAGAGAGTAATTACTGTGGATGGCCAATCCTATAAGATTACTGGTGATGAGATTTCAGAACAAGATGTAGAAGAAATAATCAGAACACTATCTTCCTTTTTCGATGATAATATTATATCAAAGGATGGTATTAACTCAAATATAGATGAGTTAACACAGCTTGATATAAAAGATCGTGTGAATTTCTATGAAATATCATTGGGAGATAGCATCTTACAAATTGAAAAATTTGAGCCTGAAGAAACTGAAGAGATCAAATTTGATAGGAGACCGATGGTCAGGGTTGGTGATGCAATCTACCTTGATACAAACAATGAAATTAATACGGATAATAAAAACATTGAAATTGAAGGAACAATTACATCTAGGGTTCCTCAAAGTGAGATTCCTGTAGAAAATAATCAGGCTAATGTGGATATTATTGGATCCAGTTACAGTAAGTATGGTGAGGATATAATAGTTAATATTAACGACAAGTGGTACTTATTTAAAAAGGATTTAACCCATGTAGAACTTTACTGGGAAAAGTCAGGACTAGATCCTATCTTCTTTAATACAGAAGATACTATCCAGATGTTAGATGTTACATATTCCGGTGACTACGTATCTTTTTTACTAAAAAACAACAGCGAGAGTATAATCTATTACGGAGATTCTGTTAGTATGGAAAAAAGAAATAAAGATGATTGGTACATGGTACCTTTTTCTGGTGATATAGGGTTTACCTCCCAACTTAATTTTCTAGATCCTGGAAAGAATATTAAAATTCAACTTCCAATAAATATCTGGACAAAATTATATCCTGGGAACTATAGAATTATTCAAATGTATAGCTTTGATTCAAGATCAAAAGAAATAAGGCTGTTGAGTGGTGAATTTGAAATTCCTTAATAACTTAACTTATGGAGGTTCTTATGTATAGATTAATAATTATGATTCTCTTAGTATTTATGATAATTGGGCTAATTCTTTTTAGCTTCCTTGAGAAAGATGAGGATATTATGTCTAATTCCCTATTGTATGGATTGAATTCAGAGGGAAATGTGTTCTCACGGATTGATCAGATAATCATTGTATCTAAGGATAATGATGAAATATCTCTTAGCAAGAGAACTCACAGCCTATATATAGAGAAAATTATTTCAAGTCTTATGGACATAGAGCTTGAAGTAAGTAGCTCCATTAATATTGATGATGATTCATTGTTTATAATCCATACCTCAGACTCAAAGGACATTAGGGATAATACTCATCCTCTTGTAACTGACAGGATAGTAATAATGGATAAGGAAACAATTCTATTTTCAGGTTTAAAGCCAATTGCAGGAATTGGTGAGCCCAAACTTTATGTCAATAAAGTAGATGCATCAAACAATATTCTCAATATAATTGAAACAATAGATGAATTCAAAAGATTGAATAATAATTAAGACTTTAAATTTAACTTTAAGAATGAAAATCTCCATAAGAATTTCAAGGGAGGTGTGTAATGAGGAAAAAATATCTTTTCTTTGTGATTGTAATGCTTTTAGTTTTAACATTTGGATGCTCACATGAGAAGGACAACGGACTGATTCTCGGAAAGTATGGATTGGATAAGGATGTGGATTGGTCATGGGTTATTCTTGATGAAGATAATACTTTCCAGTTCAATAGAGGAAGCAATACATCCTACAGACCATCCGGAACCTACTCCATAGATGGGAATAGACTAACTCTTACAGCAAACAAAGATGAAGTTTACATTTTTAAGATACAGGATGGAGTTTTAGTATTTGAAAGTGGAAAGTATGCAGAGAGTCTATTGGAAGTGGGTTCAGTTTTTAATCTGGTTTCAGATTAAGGGTGATTGACATCTACTGGAAGGGAGAACACTAATGGATACAAAAGGCTTAAATATAATCTACTCTTTTTTTATTTTTCTATTTATAATCATTGCAGGTGGAGTATACATTAATATATCTTCCCATGGATATGTGGAGTCAGCAATTATTTATCTGTCTGGAATAATAGGAGTCAGTACTTTTTGGATAAGTATAAGTATAAGAAACAGAAAGTGAGGTTTTGTTAGTAAAGCTGGTTAATAGGGAGGAATAGATAATGCTTGCAAGATATAAAGTAAATTCATGCTGAGGTAGTGTTAAAACATCCACCGGTGCTGTGGATTTAAAACGCAACTGCCCCACTTGTAAAACACCGGGGCAGAAAGTAAGTATTAGAACGGTTAAACATCTAGTCCTTGATTCTCTAGGAGAAAGTATTATCCATGATGACTACTTCATATGTGTAAGTGATAAATGTGATGTGGTGTACTTTCAGAATTCTTACGAAAAAATAGTAACAAGGAACCAGCTGAAGGTACCTGTGTGGTTTAAGGAGGGTGCTGCTCCAAAATACATATGCTATTGTAGTAAGATTACCGAAGAAGAGATCATCAATTCTGTACTCTACAGCAATGCAAAAACCTTATTGGATGTAGTTAAGATAACTGGAGCAATGAAAAACTGCAATTGTGAAGTTAACAACCCCCTGGGTATCTGCTGCGGACCATACATTCAGGAGATCCTTGATGGAATTCTTTAGGAAAGTGGTTAGTTAATACTTATGAAAGGAGTTAAAGTAATGGAAGAAATCAAATGCTTGAGATGTAATAACAAGATGAATGTTGCAAAGGGACTTCATCTTAGAGTTGGAGAAAAAAGCATATTACTCCATAGATTGCCAGATGGCATTGAGGTTGATGCATATCAATGTACTAATTGTGGAAAACTTGAGTTCTTCAGTTATAAGGATGATCTAATAACCAATATAGAATGTCCAAGTTGTGGAAAAACTCACGATAAGGATTATCCAAAATGTCCCTTCTGTAAATATAACTACAAAGTTTGATAAAGTGTAGAGCTTAAAACCTAATAGAGTCAATTATTATTGACAAAATAGCCACTTTATATTAATATTATGTTTAACTTTATAGATGCTTTGAAGGGATAATTAGTTATTCTAATCACTTTTTAGAGAGTCGGTGGTTGGTGGAAATCGACAATATTAGATGATAAAATACAACCCGGAGCAATTGGTCTGTCACACCATACGTGATTTGAGGCTTTACGCGAATTAAGGTGGTACCACGGGTTTTCTCGTCCTTTAGATGAGAAAGCCCTTTATTTTTTTGATAAGGGGGATTTTTATGAAGAATGTATACGATATTTTAAATGAAAGAGGTTATATCGACCAATCAACCCATGAGGATGAATTACGGGAGTTATTAGAAACAGAATCAGTTCCTTTCTACATTGGATTTGATGCCACAGCAGATAGTCTAACCCTTGGACATTTCCTACAGATCATGGTAATGATGCACATGCAAAAAGCTGGACATAAGCCAATAGCACTTCTTGGTGGTGGAACCACAATGATTGGTGATCCTTCAGGAAAGACTGATATGAGAAGGGTATTAACACCGGAGATAATTCAACATAATGCAGACAGGTTTAAAGAGCAATTTTCAAAGTTCCTTGATTTTAGTGAGGGTAAAGCCTTTATGGTAAATAATGGCGACTGGTTAATGGATTTAAACTTTGTAGATTTCATGAGAGAAATCGGGGTTCATTTCTCAGTAAATAGGATGCTCACTTTCGATTGCTATAAAAACAGACTTGAAAAGGGACTTACTTTCTTTGAATTTGGATATATGCTAATGCAAAGTTACGACTTCCTACACCTGTATAGAGAACTTGGTTGCAAGCTACAACTTGGAGGTAGTGATCAGTGGTCTAATATCCTTGGTGGATATGAGCTGGTTAGAAAATTAGAGCAAGATAAGGTGTATGGAATGACATTTAAGCTTCTTACCACAGCTGCAGGCACAAAGATGGGGAAAACTGAAAAAGGTACTATTTGGTTGGATAAAGAGAAAACATCTCCATATGAACTATTCCAATACCTAAGAAATGTTGATGATAGAGATGTTGAAAAGTTCTTAAGTCTACTTACCTTCTTGCCATTGGAAGAAGTTAAGAGACTTGGATCTCTGGAAGGATCAGAAATTAATATGGCTAAGGAAGTTTTGGCTTTTGAAGTGACTAAGATGGTACACTCAGAAGAAGATGCCCTTGGTGCTCTAAAAGCGTCCCAGTCATTATTTGGTGGGTCAGATGAGCTTGGAGATATTCCTTCTACAGAAATGACTACATCTGATTTTTCTGAGGGTATAGGTCTAATGGACTTAATGAGAGAAGTAGGTCTTATTAAATCCAATAGTGAAGGTAGAAGACTTATCGAGCAAGGTGGAATAAGTTTAAATGGTAATAAGGTGGAAGAAATAGACAAAGTTGTTACACTTAATGATTTTGAAGAAGATAAGCTAATGATTAAAAAAGGAAAGAAAGTCTACCATCAAATTAAACTATAAATGTCAGGAGGGTTAGGATTGCATAAAATAAATCAGAGAATTAAAGATCTCCAAAGTATTTTGGAGGCAACAAAATTACTGAATTCTTCCCATGATATTGACTATATACTGGAAGAGTTGATGCATACAACCCTCCGACTTTTAGATCGTGCAGATATAGGGGTAATATTTCTATACGATAAAATGGATGGATATTTAAAATCCAAGGTTTCATTTGGTTTTAATAATATTTCCATTAACTTAAAGCCAGGTGAGTCAATAACAGGAATGACTTTTAATCAAAAAAAGACTATGCATCTAAAATCTCATGAAGAGATGATAAATGCAATGGCAAATATGTACCCAGATAACAAGAACATGCTTAACTCAAGGATTTCAAAACCTTTAAACATGCTTCAAAGTTCCATAAGCTGTCCTTTGATATATGAGGATGAATGTATAGGTGTATTTGTCCTTGATAATTATTCTGGTAAGGATCCTCTTAATTCAGATGATGTCTATCTTGCTGAATTAATATCTGTTCAGGCCACAATAGCTGTTAAAAATGCTGAAAAGTATAGAAATGAGTTGGAGAATCAAATTGAGTTAAGAAAGTATAGTGATATTATTGAGCTTGAAAAAAATCGCTATCAATACTCCACTTACCTACACAATAAGTTTACGGAGATGATCTTGAATAAAAGCACAGTAAACGACATAGTAAAAGAAGTCTCAATTCTACTACAGACTGATGTTTTCATAATTGATTTGTTCTATACTATTTCATCATACTCCGGAGATTTTAATGTTTCTAAGGATTTTCTTATAAACAATAAGCATCAGTTCTCCAATTATATGAAATTAGATGAAAAATCAATACATTACAGTGATTCTATGAACTTCTGGGTTATGCTATACCCAGTAAGTGTTGCTGATGAAGTATTATGTTGGCTTGGAGTAATACTACAAGATAGTCTAATAAATGAACTAGATATGATTACCATTGAAAAATGCTCTAATATAATTGCTCTTGATATAATGAAGTCAAATGAGATATCAATGCTGGAACAATCCATGAAAGGGGATTTTCTTGATAATCTTCTTTCCAGTTCAAATCCTGAATTCATTAAGAATTTTTCAAAGAGATATCATTTAGACCTTAACAAACCTCATATTCTTCTGATGCTAAAATTGGATTTTTACGTTTATGAGTCTCAGTACTACAAACTTATTAAATTCCTATATGAGGAAATAAGTTCTCTTGCCATCAAATCTTTTAACAAAAGTCTGACAATACTTAGAAGTAATTATGTGATTATAATAGTTGAGAAGGGTTATAGATTGGATAATTCTGAACTCCTGGCTTTTCACAAAAATGTACTTGAGAGATTTAACCAAATGCAACCTATCCTAAGGGTTAAAGTTTCGTTTCAAACAATTATTAGCGAGATCATTTCAAATTATAATTACTTTAGATCAGTATTCAATAGAACAATAAAACTTTTCGAATTGATCCCTATGGATAAACCCAATGGGGAATGCTACTTTTATGAGGATTTTGAAATAAGGATGTTTTTGCTAAAAAATGATAAGGAAGATCTCACTGCATTTGTTAATAGATACCTCTCTCCCCTATTATCTTATAGTAACTCATCAAAAAAAGAGTTGATGGAAACATTAAATGTTTATATTAAAAATGGTGGTAACTGGACTAGTACGAAAAACCAGATGCATATCCATGGCAATACTCTCACTTATAGATTAAATAGAATTCAAGAATTGCTGGATATGGACTTAAGTGATTACAGCTCGAAATTAAAAATTCAAATTGCCCTGGAGATACTTAGCATCTACCCAGAGCTAAAAAAATAACCTTGACTTCAAATAACTAGAAGTCAAGGTTATTCATTATTTTTCTAAGAAATCCAGTGCAAACTGTACATACAATCCTGCTGCCACTTCCAGGGAGTCCTCATCTATATTGAACTTTGGATGATGATGGGGGAAGCACTCCAGCTTTTCTTCATTCTTTGACCCTACAAAGGCAAATACTGATGGTGCATAATCTGAAAAGAATCCAAAGTCT
>JAUWAD010000077.1 GCA_030602225.1 Bacillota bacterium
TCTTTGCCCTGAAGTTGAGTTTTCAGCAGAGGATGCCACAAGAAGTGATCCAAATTTTTTAGCAGAAATATTTGACCAGGTTATTGTAGCTGGTGCGAAGATCATCAATATTCCCGATACTGTGGGTTACACAACACCTGACGAGTTCCATAGTTTCATTACTAATATCATGGAAAAATCCAAATATCTTAAAGATGTTGAAGTATCAGTACACTGTCATAATGATCTTGGTTTGGCAGTAGCAAACAGTATTGCTGCTATTAGCTCTGGTGCTACTCAGATTGAGTGCACCATCAATGGAATCGGTGAAAGAGCAGGTAATGCTGCATTGGAAGAGATTGCCATGATTCTATCCATAAGGGGGGATAGTATTGGAGGCAGAACGAATATAAATACAACTGAAATAACAAAGACCAGTAATTTACTTAGCAGCATAACAGGTGTCTATGTTCAACCCAACAAGGCAATAGTTGGAGCAAATGCATTTTCCCATGAATCAGGAATACACCAGCATGGAGTACTAAAAAACAGAGAGACATACGAAATCATGACTCCTGAATCAGTGGGATTAAGTACAAATACGCTGGTACTTGGAAAGCATTCTGGAAGACATGCCTTCAAGGATAAAATAAAATCATTGGGATATGAGCTAAAGGATGAAGATTTGGATAAAATTTTCAAGGAATTTAAAGCGCTGGCTGATAAGAAAAAGGATATATATGACAAGGATATAGAAACACTAATAACTGGTGGAATAAAGGATAATAGAAACTACTATAAGTTAAATAGATTTGTGATAAACAGTGGTAATACAATTACAACCACTGCCAGTGTGGTACTGGAATCTGAAGGAGTGACAAGAGAGGGAATATCATTTGCTCAAGGACCTGTGGATGCAGCCTTCAGCGCCATTAGACAATGCATTGATAAGGATATCATCTTGGAGGATTACTCCCTTCAATCCATCACCGAAGGTACTGATGCACTGGGTTATGCCACAGTTAAACTAAGATATGATGATAAACACTTCGTTGGAAGAAATGCCAGTATAAATGTTGTGGAAGCAAGCATTAATGCATACTTAAATGCTGTCAACAAGATAATGGATATTACAGAAATTAAAGAAGTCAAAAAAGTAATTTAGGAAGGAATGATATAAATGGGAATGACAATGACTCAAAAGATACTAGCAGCTCATACAGGAAGAGAGTATGTAAAGGCGGGAGAATTTGTTGAGGCTAGCTTGGATATGGTCTTAGCCAATGACATCACCGCACCTCCAGGGATTAAGGAATTTTACAATATGTCCTCAGGCAAGGTTTTTCACAAGGATAAGATTGCCCTTGTACCAGATCATTTCGCACCAAATAAGGATATCCAATCTGCTCAGCAGTGCAAGATTATGAGAGAGTTTGCTTATGATCAGCAAATAACAAATTACTTTGAAATAGGTGAGATGGGAATAGAGCATGTAATCCTACCTGAGAAAGGTCTGGTGGTGGCAGGGGATGTTGTTATTGGTGCTGACTCACATACATGTACTTATGGAGCCTTGGGAGCTTTTTCCACTGGTGTTGGGAGTACGGATATGGCTTGTGGAATGGCTACAGGAAAGGGTTGGTTTAAGATACCTTCTGCCATAAGGATCAACCTTGTTGAGAAACCAAGTAAATGGGTAACTGGAAAGGATGTGATCCTACATTTAATTGGAATAATAGGTGTTGATGGAGCAAGGTATAAGTCCATGGAATTCTGTGGCTCTGGAGTTAAAAATCTATCAATGGATGATAGATTTACCATTTGTAACATGGCAATAGAAGCAGGAGCTAAGAATGGTATTTTCCCAGTGGATAATAGGACCAGAGATTATATGAAGGAGCATTCCATAAGGGATTGGGTAGAACATACTCCAGATTCTGATGCTTTTTATGATGAAATAATCCATATAGATCTGAGCACTATAAGACCAACAGTTTCATTCCCCCATAGTCCTGATAACACCTATTCCATTGATGAAGCAGAAAAAATATCCATCAATCAGGTGATTATTGGTTCATGTACCAATGGCAGGATGGATGATATGAGAATGGCAGCAAGAATCCTAAAAGGGAGAAGGGTATTTAAGGGAGTAAGGACAATAATAATTCCAGGCTCTCAGAAAGTATATCTGCAGGCAGTAGAAGAAGGCTTGATAAAGATTTTCATAGAAGCAGGCGCCATAATAAGTACTCCCACATGTGGACCTTGTCTAGGAGGTCATATGGGAATACTTGCAGAAGGAGAAAGGGCTGTTTCTACAACAAATAGGAATTTCATAGGTAGGATGGGTCATAAGAGTTCGGAAGTATATCTGGCAAGTCCAGCGGTGGCTGCAGCTTCAGCTGTAATGGGTAGATTAGCTGGTCCTGAAGAAGTGGAGGTAATGTAGATGGATGCTAAAGGAAAGGCAATAAAATTAGGAGACAATATTGATACAGATTTGATCATAGCAGCAAGATACCTATCAACCGCTGATCCCTATGAACTGGCAAAGCATTTCATGGAGGATTATGATGACACCATAGTTAATAAAATATCCCAAGGAGATATAGTTGTTGCAGGTAAGAATTTTGGATGTGGTTCTTCCAGGGAACATGCTCCCATAGCGATAAAAGGGGCTGGGATTAGCTGTGTCATTGCTGAGAATTATGCCAGGATTTTCTATAGGAACTCATTTAATATTGGACTCCCAATAATTGAAAGCAAGGAAGCATCAGAAAGAATAATGGATGGAGATAGAATAAGGGTTAATTTCAATACCGGAGAAATTGAGAATCTAACCAAAAATGAAACATATAAAGGAGAGGCATATCCAGAATTTATACAGAATATCATTAAGAATGGTGGATTGGTTGGATATGTAAAAGAGGGAGGAAATAGGGAGAATGAAATTTAAAATAGCTGTGGCAAAGGGAGATGGGGTTGGTCCTGAAGTTGTTGATGGTGCTTTGATTGTACTTGACAGAGTATCAAATGTATTTGGTCATGAGTTTGAGTATACTCAGGTAATGGTTGGAGGTGAGGCCTATGATCATTGTAATGATCCCCTGCCAGCTGAAACTATAGAAAAGATTCAAGAATCACAAGCGGTTCTATTTGGAGCAGTGGGAGGAGATAAATGGGATCATCTACCTGGGGATTTAAGACCTGAAAAAGCCATCTTAGGCCTAAGACAGGCTCTAAATGTTTACTCCAATATTAGACCGGGGATACTGTTTCCATCATTTGCTACAGCATCCCCACTTAAGCAGGAAATAATTAAGAATGGATTTGATTTATGTGTGGTCAGGGAACTGGTTGGAGGAATCTACTTTGGAGAAAAGGGTAGGGATAATAAGTCAGGTGTTGAAGAGGCATTTGATGTTGAAAGGTACAATGAAAATGAAATTGAGAGAATAGCAAGATCTGCATTTCAACTTGCCATGAAAAGGAGAATGAAGTTAACCAGTGTGGATAAGGCAAATGTTCTGGAAAGCTCAAAACTATGGAGACAGGTTGTGGATAGAGTAGGGAAGGATTACCCAATGGTTGAATTAAGTCATTTATATATTGATAATGCTGCGATGCAACTAATTAAGGATCCAAATCAATTTGATGTTATTCTTACTTCAAATATTTTTGGAGATATCCTTTCCGATGAAATAAGTATGTTGACTGGGTCTATTGGATTGTTGCCATCAGCTTCAATCGGTGAGGGCACTATGGGATTATATGAGCCAATACATGGATCTGCTCCAGATATACAAGGTAAGAACATTGCCAATCCAGTGGGAGCCATACTATCAGCAGCCATGATGCTGGAGCATTCCTTTAACCTAAAAAAAGAAGCTGAAGCTATTAGATTCGGAGTTAATAAGGTCTTTGAATTGGGATATGGAACCAGTGATATAAAAATTGATGGGATCAAGATTCTTGGAACAAAGGAAATGGCAGATTTAATAGCAAAGAATATATGCTGAACCTGGAAAATAAAATAAAAATAAAATTATTCTAAAAAAGTTCTTGACGGGAAACTTTATTAGTAATAGAATAGTGATAATTTAAAAAATTGCAAAAGTTATGACAGAGACAAAACCGTAGAAAATCTAATAACAGAGAACTGATATTTGGTGAGAGTCAGGATTAGAGGATATGGCAATGATCACTCTGGAGCTGTCAAGGTGAAATTAAAGTAGCCGAGACCGGGAATCTTATATTAAGATGTGCCACCGTTACATGGCTATGGTTAAAGGAGCAATCCTTGGACCTGAAGAGTCATAATGTGTGAGCATTATGTTAAAAAGGGTGGTACCACGAATATTATCTCGTCCCTGGAATATTTATATGTTTCAGTGACGGGATTTTTTTATTTCAAAATTTAAAGGAGGAGAAAAAAATGACAAGAACAGTGAATGCTTTTGTAAAGAATGGTCCGGAAACTCTAATGAGGATAACCACTTTGTTGAGAAAAAGAGGATGCAATCTTGAAGGGTTGGTATATAAGGTGGAGGATAGGGATTCACTATCCAAATTAACCCTTACAGTTGGAGTGGAAAATGATGATCTTATGAATAATGTGCTTCTTCAGATAAGAAGATTACAGGATGTATATGAAGTGACAGTATAAGGACAAAAGGAGAGATAAAATGGCTAAAATGTACTATGAGAAGGATTGTAATTTGGATGTATTGAAAAGTAAGAAGGTTGCAGTAATCGGATATGGCAGCCAAGGTCATGCCCATGCCCTTAACTTAAAGGAGAGTGGGGTAGATGTAGTTGTGGGATTATATCATGGCAGCAAGTCATGGGAAAAGGCTGAGAAAGAAGGTCTGAAAGTTATGACTGCTGCTGATGCCACCAGTTGGGCAGATGTGGTTATGATTCTTATAAATGATGAAAAGCAGGTTGATCTATATGAAAACAGTGTTAAGGATAATCTAAAACCTGGTAAGTACTTGGCATTTGCCCATGGGTTTAACATCCATTACGGTCAGATAGTACCAACTGAGGATGTTAATGTGTTTATGGTTGCACCAAAGGGTCCTGGACATACTGTAAGAAGTCAATTTCAGGAAGGCAAAGGGGTACCTTGTCTGGTTACTACATATCAGGATCCATCAGGAGATACAATGGAATTAGCACTTTCCTATGCAGCTGCCATTGGTGGAGCAAGGGCAGGTGTTCTGGAGACCACATTCAAGGAAGAGACTGAAACAGACCTATTCGGAGAGCAGGCAGTATTATGTGGTGGAATAACTGAACTGATGAAGGCCGGATTTGAGGTATTGGTTGAAGCAGGATATGATCCTGAAAGTGCATACTTTGAATGTCTACACGAAATGAAACTTATAGTTGACATGATAAATCAGGGCGGACTAAGCTATATGAGATATTCAGTCAGTGATACCGCTGAATATGGGGACTATTCCGTTGGAAAGAGAATAATTACGGAAGATACTAAGAATGAAATGAGAAAAGTGCTTAATGAAGTTCAGGATGGAACCTTTGCCAAGAACTGGATATTGGAGAACAAGGCAAATAGGCCATACTTTATGGCAAAGAGAAAAATGGAGCAAGAACACCCAATAGAAGTTGTGGGAAGAGAACTTAGAAAAATGATGAGTTGGCTAAAAAATTAATTGGAGCGAGGTTTAATCAATGAGAAGTGATAACATAAAGAATGGCTTTGAGAAAGCACCCCATAGGTCATTACTAAAAGCCCTGGGCCTGACAAATGAAGAAATCCAAAGACCAATGGTTGGTATAGTAAATACATTTAATGAAATAGTACCTGGTCATAAACACCTTAGAGAAATCAGTGAAGCTGTTAAGAAGGGAGTTACAATGGAAGGGGGAACACCTTTGGAGTTCCCTGCTATTGCAGTTTGTGATGGAATAGCCATGAATCATCAGGGAATGAAGTATTCTCTAGTAAGTAGGGAATTAATTGCTGATAGTGTTGAAATCATGACCCTAGCCCATGGATTGGATGGATTAGTCCTTATCCCAAACTGTGATAAGGTAGTTCCTGCCATGTTAATGGTGGCAGCAAGGCTTGACATACCCACAATTATAGTTAGTGGTGGTCCGATGCTAGCGGGAAGACATAGGGGTGAGAATATTGATCTGAGCACCATGTTTGAAGCTGTAGGCTCAGTTAAGGCAGGGAAACTATCCCCTGAGGAACTGATGGAAATGGAAGATGATGCATGTCCAGGATGCGGATCCTGTGCTGGTATGTTCACTGCCAACTCCATGAACTGCATGACTGAGGCCTTAGGCATGGCATTACCAGGAAATGGTACAGTTCCAGCAGTATATTCCCAGAGGATAAGATTAGCAAAGTATTCAGGTATGAAGGTTATGGAGCTCATAAGAGAGGGGGTTACACCTAGTCATATTCTAACTGAGGATGCCTTTTACAATGCCCTGAAGGTTGATATGGCACTGGGTTGTTCCACAAACACTGTACTCCACCTTTGCGCCATCGCCCATGAGGCAGGATTTGAAATGGATTTAGACCTTATAAATGAAATCAGTATGTCAACTCCAAATCTATGCAGATTAAGTCCAGCTGGTCCCCATCATATCCAAGAGCTATATGAAGCTGGGGGAATTCCCAGGGTTATGAAGGAGTTAAGTAAGGATAATCACTTAAAGGTGAATGTTAAAACAGTTGGAAACAGGATTCTTTATGAGATACTCAATGAAGTGAGTGATTTTAAGCAAGGAATCATCGCATCCATTGATAAACCTTACAGTACCACTGGAGGGATTGCTGTACTAAGGGGAAATCTTGCTCCAGATGGAGCAGTTGTAAAAAGAGCTGCTGTATCGGATCAAATGCTAGTCCATAAGGGTAAGGCAAGGGTATTTGAAAACGAAGAAGAGGCTATTGATTCAATTCTAAATGGGAAGATAAATCCTGGAGATGTAATTGTAATAAGATATGAGGGTCCAAAAGGCGGTCCTGGAATGAGAGAGATGTTATCTCCCACATCAGCATTGGCAGGTATGGGATTAGACAAGCAGGTTGCGTTAATAACTGATGGTAGATTTTCAGGTGCAACCAGGGGAGCATCCATTGGACATGTTTCACCAGAAGCAGCCCAAGGTGGACCAATTGCATTTGTTCAGGATGGAGATATGATCCACATTGACATCTTAGAAGGGAAATTGGAAGTTTTAGTGGATGAAAAAGAATTTGAGGAAAGACGAAAAAAATGGGTAAAGCCAGAGCTAAAGCTTAAGGGTTATCTTGCAAAATATGAAAAGATGGTTACATCTGCATCCACAGGGGCAATTTGTAAACCAGTATAAGGGAGTTGAGAGATTTGAGATTAAGGGGTTCGGAGATAGTATTGGAGTGCTTGATCAAAGAAGGTGTGGATACCATATTCGGGTATCCAGGAGGTGCTGTAATTCCTCTATATGATTCATTATACAAATATAAAAAGCACTTTAATCATATATTAACTGCCCATGAGCAGGGAGCTTCCCATGGGGCTGATGGCTATGCCAGATCCACTGGTAAGGTAGGAGTATGTATAGCAACTTCTGGTCCTGGTGCCACAAATACTGTTACTGGTATTGCTACAGCCTATTCCGATTCAATACCTATGGTTATTATCACAGGGCAGGTATCATCTGGTCTGTTGGGGAGGGATTCTTTTCAGGAAGTGGATATAACATCCATCACCATGACCATTACAAAGCATAACTTTCAGGTGAAAAGTGTGGATGAAATAGGTGAAACAATGGCTAAAGCCTTCAATATAGCCACTACTGGAAGAAAAGGTCCAGTACTTGTTGATATACCAAAGGATATACTGATGACAGAAACCACATACCATACATATGATGAAAAGGTTGAGGAAGTAAATAAGATTATTGATTATCCTAGTATGGAAGAAATTGCTGTGGAAATTGATAATGCCAATAGACCAGTAATATATGCTGGAGGGGGGATAATTTCCTCGGAAGCATCAAATGAACTTATGGATTTTGCCACAAAGGGAGATATTCCTGTATTATCCAGTCTAATGGGTCTTGGTGCTTTTCCAAGGGATCATAGACTGTCCCTTGGTCTTGTGGGTATGCATGGATTAAAGGAAAATAATCTTGCGGTATGTCATAGTGATCTGGTTATTGCAATAGGTTCCAGATTTTCTGATAGAGTAATAGGTAATGCCAGTGAATTTGGCCCAAAGGCAAAGGTAATCCAGTTGGATATTGATGAAAGCGAAATTGGAAAGAACAAAGCAGTGGATGGTTCTCTAGTGGGATCTATAAAGGAATTATTATCTATTTTAACTAAGAAAATAAAGGAAAAAAATAGAATACAATGGTATGAATTTATCCAGACATTAAAGGAAGTGGAACTGGAGAAAGATTGGTGTGGAGAAACTGCCATAGAAGTTACAAATAAAATGTTTCCAGATGCCATAGTCTCAACTGATGTGGGTCAACATCAAATGTGGACAGCTCAAAGATGGAAATTTCTAAGACCTAGAACCTTCCTTTCATCTGGTGGTCTTGGCACCATGGGATATGGTCTTGGGGCTGCCATAGGTGCAAAAGTTGGAAATCCAGATGAACCAGTGGTGTTTGTAACTGGAGATGGAAGTTTTAGGATGAATTTTAATGAACTGGGGACTGTAGCAAAATATAATTTACCCATAGTTGTTCTGTTACTGAATAACAATTCATTGGGTATGGTAAGGCAGTGGCAGGGACTTTTCTGTGAAAGGAGATATTCCCATACTGATTTGGGAGATGAAATAGACTTTGTCAAGTTATCAGAAGCATTTGGAATTACTGGAAAAAGGGTAAAAAATGAACAGGAGCTTTATGAGGCATTGGAGATGGCAAAGAAAAGTAACATTGCAATGGTGATTGAATGTATAATTTCCAAGGATAAATGGGTATATCCAATAGTCCCAGCTGGTGCAGCCATAAGCGAAATGATATATGAGGGAGGAGAATGTTAATGGGAGAGAGTTATGTATATAGTGATGGGAAGATTTTAAAGGAAGAAGAGGTAAGCATAAGTATTCGATCCAAAGCCTTCAATTATGGCCTTGGATGCTTTGAAGGCATAAGAGCTTATTGGAGTGAGGAGAATGAACAATTATATGTGTTTAGACTTAAGGATCATATGGAAAGACTAACAGAGTCAACGAAGGCACTTTATATGGACTTACCCTTTAGTGCAGAAGAGCTTTGTGAAGCCACTGTTAAACTACTTAGAAAGAATAATTTCAGAACTACCACTTATATAAGACCTGTGGTATACAAGGGATCAACTTCCCTTACTCCCACACTTTTTGACAAGGAAAATAATGTTCTAATGTATTGCATGCCCATGGGAAGCTATGCAGGAAAGACAGAATTAAGAGTAGCAGTATCCAGTTGGAGAAGGGTAAGTGATACTATGCTTCCACCAAGAACCAAGTCAACTGGAGCTTACTTAAATTCCGCATTGGCATCTTTGGAGGTTCTTCAAAATGGATATGATGAGGCCATATTCCTTACAAATGAGGGTAAGGTATGTGAGGGACCAGGGGAAAATATATTCCTGGTAAAAAAGGGAAAACTGATTACACCTCCATTGTCTGATGATATTCTTGAAGGGATAACCAGGGATACAGTAATGACATTAGCTAGAGAAGAGCTGGGAATGGAAGTTGTGGAAAGAAGTGTTTCAAGAACTGAATTATATAATTCCCAGGAGGTCTTCTTCAGTGGCACAGCCATGGAAGTAACCTCTGTGGTTGAGGTGGACAACAGAAAAGTGGGAGATGGGAAAGAAGGACCAGTGTGCAAGGCTTTAAAAGACCTATTCTTTAACTTGACTACTGGTGGCAATGCAAAGTATATGGAGTATCT
>JAUWAD010000025.1 GCA_030602225.1 Bacillota bacterium
AAGTAGATGCATTTTTCCCAAGTAGTCAGCTTTGTTCAAACTGTGGCTATATTAACCAAAATACAAAGAAGCTACATATCAGAACATGGGAATGTCCTTCTTGTTTTGCATTTCATCAAAGAGATGAAAATGCAGCTAAAAACATTAAAGCTGAAGGCTTAAGGATAGCTTCATAAGCCTTTTGCCACTATATGTTAGGGTACTGGAACTACCCGATTTTAAGCCTGTGGAGTCATAAATAAGACCTTGCTATCTTAGAAGGCACAAGACTATGAATCAGGAATCTCCCACTTCTATAAGTGGCGAGAGTGTTCAACTGTTCTTCAGTATTTTAGGTGCGATTATTTTAGTTAATTCACCCACTATCAAAGGTATGAAAGCAAAACTCAAAACTATTTGCCAATCTTTGAACCCTAATGAGAAGGTATAGAATATATCGTGTAAGAAAGGTAAGTATAAAACACCTAACATTAACATAAATGCTCCAAGGGTTGCATAAACCATGGACTTATTACTAAAAACCCCTATTTTAGCTAAAGTGTACTTCTGAGATCTACTGGAATATGCCCTTAGAAGTTCCGCAGTAATCAATGTTGTAAATGTAATAGTTCTAGCATGTAATAGGTCATCAATACCATAATAATTTAACGCTGTCACATAAGCTAGTAATGCAGCACCACCTACAGCTAAGCTTTGAAACATTACACCAATAATCATATTCTTATCAAGGATAGCCTCATTTGGATCCCTTGGATTTTGATTCATAATATCAGGTTCCCCTTTTTCAACTCCCAAAGCAAGAGCTGGAAAACTATCAGTTACTAGATTTAACCAAAGTAGTTGTATGGGTAGCAATGGAACAGGCAGATTTAAGAATATTATACTAACAGCTACAAGGATAATTTCTCCAATATTACATGATAGAAGGAAGTATACAAATTTCTTAATATTACTAAAAATAATTCTACCTTCCTCAACAGCAGCAACAATACTAGCAAAATTATCATCTGTCAAAATCATTTCAGCTGTATTCTTTGCAACATCCGTACCAGTAATACCCATTGATACTCCAATATCCGCCTTCCTAATGGCAAGAGCATCATTGACCCCATCACCGGTCATTGCTGCAATATCACCATTTTCTTTTAGTGCTGTAACAATTCTAACCTTGTGCTCAGGAGATACTCTGGCAAATACTTTAGTATTCTTAACAACTTCCCTTAGTTCTTCATCGCTTATATTATTTATTTTTTCTCCCATGATTGCTTGGCTCTCATCATCTGCCATTCCAAGTTCTTTTGCTATTGCAAAAGCGGTCTCTTTGTAATCCCCTGTAATCATAATAGTATTTATACCAGCTGTTTTACATTGTTTAATGGCCTCTTTAGCCTCAGGTCTTGGAGGGTCGATCATTCCAGTTAATCCAACGAATATCATATCAACTTCATTAACATCTGATATAGGTTTTTCTGGAAGAGTCTTGTACTCCCTATAAGCAAGAGCTAAAACCCTCAGAGCAGATTTAGAGAAATCACTATTATAACTTAGGGCCCTTTTCCTTAACTCTGGTATAAAATCAACTACTTTACCATCCATTAGTACTTTGTTGCATCTATGAATAATTATATCTGGAGCACCTTTAGTAAAGGATACTATCTCATCTCCCACTGGGACTTGATGAAAGGTTGTCATCATCTTCCTTGTGGAATCAAAAGGTATTTCATCCATTCGCTTATACTTCGCATTTAATTCTATGGATTTAAGACCTGCTTTTTCTGATAAGGTTACCAATGCTCCTTCAGTGGGATCTCCAATAATCTTGTATTGGTCGTTAACCTTCTCAAGTTTTGCATCATTCACCAATGCAGCAATTATAAGCAAAATATTCAAACTTCCATGGGTGGTTGGTATGATAGTCTCACCACCCAACTTGAAATCACCAGAAGGTGCATAACCATTACCTTCTACCTCAATAACTTGATCATTGGTATATACCTTAACAACCGTCATTTCATTCTGTGTCAAAGTTCCTGTTTTATCTGTGCAAATTACAGAGGTTGCTCCAAGGGTTTCCACAGCTAATAGTTTCTTAACGATGGCGTTTCTCTCAACCATCTTATTCATGCCTATGGCTAATACTATGGTAACTATTGCAGGTAATCCCTCAGGGATAGCCGCAACTGCAAGACTAATGGAAACCATGAACATCTCTAGAATTTCTCTTCCCTGCATAATACCAATTCCAAAAACAGCTATACATACTGCAATTGTCGTAAGTCCAAGTACTTTTCCTAATCTATTAAGTTTTATCTGTAGAGGAGTACTTTCATCTTCTATTGTCTGAATCATAGATGCGATCTTACCTATCTCAGTACCATGACCTGTTTCAACCACTACTCCTTTTCCTCTACCATAAGTAATTATTGTACTCATATAAGCCATATTGTGTCTGTCTCCAAGGGAAACTTCCTTTTCCAAAGTTGCATTAGCATTCTTCTCAACAGGAACTGATTCACCAGTTAAGGAGGCTTCCTCTATTTTAAGATTTGAGCTTTCCACAAGCCTCAAATCTGCTGGAATAATATCTCCTGCATCAAGGAGAACTATATCACCAGGTACAATATTTGCTGAAGGTATTTCCTCTGCGTGCCCATCCCTAATAACTTTTGCAGTGGGAGAAGCCATTTTTTTCAAGGCTTCTAATGCTTTTTCTGCTTTTCCTTCCTGATAAATTCCAAGGAGGGCATTAACAATTACTATAGCCATTATAACAACTGCATCCTTAACTTCCCCAACAAATAACGACACAGCGGCAGCAGCCATAAGAATTATGATCAGAAAATCAGAAAATTGAGCGATTACCTTTTTAATAAAGCTTTTTCTTTCTTCTTCTTTAAGTTCATTGGGACCATATTTTTCAAGCCTTTCATTTACTGATGAACCAGTTAATCCCACTTCCTTATCAGTGGATAAATCATTTAAAACATCTTCAATATTTTTCTGATACCAATCCATTGTATTCCCTTCTTTCATATAGGCTTTGTATAAGTATACCCAAAATTAATAAAAAAAGACCTTTGTCCAAATCATGATTCAGACAAAAGTCTCGCTTCCTAAAATAGGTTGGCAGCCGGGGTATACCGTAATGACGACTGCACATTTATAAGCTACTCCCCTTTGATGGGTATATTATATTCCTAAGAAAATTATAAATCAATAGTAATATGGAAAATAAGTGTTTTAAAACCATTATTCCATAAGTGGTTGACTAACGCAGGGAGTCAAAATAATTGACTTATCTCTTAGATTAAGAGATAATTTAATAAACATTCTTAGAAAAATGGAGTGATAAAAATGAGTGAAAGAGTATTGGTTGTAGACGATGAAAAAGCTATTGCAGATATAATAAAATATAACTTGGAAAAAGAAGGCTATATAGTGGATTTAGCCTATGATGGTGAAGAGGCAGTGGAGAAGATAAAAATTTCAGAACCTCACTTATTGGTATTGGATATAATGATGCCAAAAAAAGATGGGTTTCAGGTGCTAAAGGAAATCAGACCTTTTTTTAAGTTCCCAGTGATTGTACTTACTGCCAAGGAAGAGGAAGTTGACAAGGTGTTGGGTCTTGAATTAGGAGCAGATGATTATATGGTTAAGCCTTTTAGTATGAGGGAACTAGTTGCCAGAGTAAAGGCTAACTTAAGAAGACTTGATTATGATAATAGTAGCATGGGGGTTTCTAAAGAAGTGACATCTATGGATTTGGAAATTGACCTTAATAGATATGAAGTAAGAAAAGAAGGAAAGAATATTGAGTTAACACTAAGAGAGTTTGAACTTCTTAAGTTCTTAGCTCTAAGTCCTGAACAGGTTTTTACAAGAGAGCAACTTTTGGAGAAGGTTTGGGGATATGAGTACTATGGAGATATTAGGACAGTGGATGTTACGGTTAGAAGACTTAGAGAAAAGATTGAGGATGACTCAGGAGATTTTAAGTACATTCTTACTAAAAGGGGAGTAGGCTATTACTTCAGGAGGGGGTAAGATGTTTTCCAGCATAAAATGGAAATTTATAGTTGTATATTTTCTATTGGTTTTCATAGCAATGGTTATTATTGGAATATTCATTGTTAATAGATTAGAAGATCAACAGATAAATTCAGTTACGAACTCAATGGAACAGAATATGGAGACAATAATTTCTACTTCTAGCTACTTCGCATCGGATAATTGGGTGGATAACAGAGAGGGAATACAGAATACTCTTAATGAATGGAGATTAGGTAGCGGTGAAACATTATATGTGATCTATGATAATGAAGTTCCTAAAATCCTAGCCACTACTTCAAAGCAGTTTGAAACCATTGTTGGAAGAAATGCTCTTTCATATAGGACTATTGATCCAATATTAGTTATGGATGCCTTTGAAGGAATTAAGGGAGAGAATGTAATTTTTGATGATTCAGCAGGGAGTGATTTCAAACACCTCACTTATCCAGTTGTATCTTCCGTGGGCAAGACCATGGGAATATTATATATGACTTCTGATTTATCCAACGTTGCAAATACACTGGAAGAAACAAGATTGATTCTGACAAATGCCACATTGATGGCCTTAGTTATTACAGTATTATTAGGATTTTTAATTGCCAGTAGTATAACAGAGCCCATAAGGGATGTTACAAAAAAAGCAGAAGAGATGTCCATGGGAGATTTTGATCAGTTTGTATCCGTTAAATCAGACGATGAGATTGGGCAATTGGCAAGTATGTTTAACCACTTAACATTAAAATTAAAGGATACCATTGAAGAGATGGATTTGGAGAGAAACAAGCTAGATACAATATTTAGCTATATGGCTGAAGGTGTAATTGCAGTAGATAAAAGTGGGGTAGTTATTCATGCTAATCCCATAGGTCTTAAATTACTTGGGATAGATGAAATTGAACTTTACAACAATTATAAGCTGGATTTAGAATCATTAGGAATGGAAGGAATAGACTATGAGGAAGAGGAAACCCTAAATGGGGAGAGTATATTCCATAATATTGATGGAGTTTACAAAGCAAAGTATGCACCATATAAAAATGAGAGAGATGATATAGCAGGTATAATAATGGTGTATCAGGATATTACTCAGGAGCATAGGCTAGAAAATATGAGAAAAGAGTTTGTGGCAAATGTATCCCATGAGTTAAAGACCCCAATAACAACAATTAAAAGTTATACAGAGACACTTATGGAAGATGATATTGACAGTGATGTTAGCCATAAATTTTTATCAGTAATCGATAATGAATGCGATAGGATGGCAAGGTTAGTTAGGGACTTACTCCAGTTATCCAACATTGACTACAACAAAGCAAAATGGACCCGCAAGGAAGTATCCCTTAAGGAGATTTTAAAGGGTTCTATAGCTAAGTTAGAAATTCTTGCAAGAGAAAAGCAACAGAAGATTCTGTGTGAGATTGAAGATGAACTTCCAATGATATCAGCTGATAAGGATGGAATAGAACAAGTTATATTAAATATTCTATCAAATGCTATAAAGTACACTGACAATAATGGTCAGATAAAAGTAGTTGCTAAATCTGAAGAAGACAATATAAAGCTGATTGTGGAAGATAATGGTATAGGTATTCCCAATGAAGATCAAGGTAGAATTTTTGAGAGATTCTATAGAGTAGAAAAAGGAAGAAGTAGAGATCTTGGTGGAACTGGTCTTGGATTATCAATTGCTAAGGAGATAATTGAAGCTCATGAAGGTACCATAGAATTATTCAGCAAGAATGGAGAAGGTACAACTGTTGAAGTAAAGCTTAGAAGGATGTAATTTAATCTTAATTATTTTGTAATCAAATTGTAACAAATTAGTTGTATAATTTGGTTACTACTATAGGATGAGGAGGGTTGGGCATGTTTAGAAAAACAATTATAGGCTTGTTGATCGTATTGTTTATCTTTGGATTTGCAAATACTAGTTTTGCATCTACTGTGAATGATAGATATGAGATAATTAAGCCGGAAAAACTATCGTTTTCTTCAAGTGAAAGAGTAGTTTTAATAAATGGAAGAGCTCCCTCTGGAACCCAAGTATCAATAAATATCTATGGTACAACGGATTTAACAAGAAGATCTTTTAATTTAGATAGATTACCATCAGAACAGGACTATATATTAATAGCAAATGAAAAGATTACAACTGGAAATTTAGGCCTTTTTCAAAAACAAATGGATTTGGTAAGGGGAATTAACAAAATAATAATTGATTTTGGAGTCACAGGTGTATCAAATCGGGAATTTATAATTTTCACCTTTGATCCATTGAGAACAGAAATCAGTATTCCACTATCTGTGGAGTCTAGATTCGGAGATTTAATTAATTTAACCAAATAGAGAATTAAGGAGAGATTTGAATGAAGGAGAAGTTAAAGACTATTCTCCTTTTTATTTTGGTAGGCTCTAGCTTAATGATGACTCAACAACTGTGGATGAAATTGCCAAAGGGAATAACTGGAATACTACCTTCCCAAGCATCGTCATACACAAGCTATAACATTTCCGATATGATTGCACCAAATAAGTACCTTATTACCTTTGGTCAGAATCTAAAGACGATGTTATATGATGCTAATAAGTATGGGATGTGGAACTATTCCAGAATAGCTATTTCAAGTGCATTATCATCAAGGTCTATCAGGACAGAGGAATTAAAAAATGATTACAAACCTGAGCAATCAGGTGAAAGAATGGTAACATTCTACTTCCCAGAAAGGATGTCTACCTATATTCTTACTAAAGCTTGGGATGTTGATAATCCAAATAGCATAATGGATACCATACCTAATATTGAGAAAATCTCAATTGGATTAGGTAGCGGGAATCCTTTTTTTGTTTTTTCCGGAGAAGGTAAAAACCTAAAGGTTACTGATAGTGCAATAGATTTCACCAATGTAGTCAATGAAATCCTAAGAATAGAAGGACTTAAGGAATATGATTATTATTATTCCCTTTCAGAAGTATTTGAGACTACACAGGATGATATTTTTATTCCCTATGAAATTAAGCAATTCTTACCAATAGTATATGTATCAAACGATGTTTCAGAAATGACAAATCCAGAGAAGAATCAGTTAGCTGAGAGATTCCTGGGAAAGAATATTGACTATATAAGACAAATAGTTGAAAGTAATGGTTCAACAATATATATATACGATAACAAGGTACTGAAATTCAATCAGAATGGAACAATAGAGTATTTTCATTCTTTGGAGGAATCAATTTCAGAGAGAAATCTCTATCTAAGCCTTGTAACAGCATCAGAATTTATTTCTACTAAGGCCTTGTCTGCCAAGGGTATGTATCTTGCCAGAACAGAGGAGATCAGTAGTGAGGGTAATTTAGGGTATAGGTTTACCTTCAGATACAGAATAAGAGGAATTCCTGTATTACTTGGCAACAAGGAAGTACAAGAATATGTTCAGATAGAAGCATTCAATAACCAGGTTAGATCATACAAGCAACTATTTAGAACAGAAACAGAGATAAGCATCTCCAATTTAATCGACAGAAGAAGAATATTAACTTCCTTTGATGTTATAGATAGAAATTATCAATTCCTTGAAAACAAGTACCTTGAATACTCAGGACAAGCCAGAATAGAATATGGAGACGATTTGACTCAAATGGTACTAAGCTCCATAGAAGACATTACTATCTCATTTTTCGATCCAAACTTAAAAGATAGGGAAGAAAGGCTTATAGGAGTATGGCAAATAAGAGCACATGGAAAGGTATATGCATTTAATGCTTATACTGGATCCTTAGTGTATGAAAGGTAGGAAATGGTATGGATTGGTCTAAGGCAAAAACAATACTAATAGTTGCATTGCTGGTTGCAAATTCAATTTTAGCTTATTTCCTATATTTTGATGATATCTATGCTAACTCAACCACTGATGATTCTTTTATCCTTAGAACCCAGGAGATTCTATTAAATAAGGATATTAAGATTGATACTGAAATTCCATTGACTACAAAGGCAACTTTTAACTTGTCAGTTGAATATCAAAAGTATGAGCCATTAGAGATCAATAGAAATTTCTTTGAGGGTAATGGAATAAGGGAATCAATGGATAGTACCTTTACTGAGATCTATAGAGATAATGAGAATGTCACTATAATAAATGATAAACTATTGATTTATGAGTATTTAGGAGAAATGAAAGATAAGGGAATAAATAGTTTGGAGGCTGCAAAATCTGAAGCGGAAGAGTTTCTTATTGATAGGGCAAAGTTCAATTCTGATACTAATGATCTTGTTTTATCCTATTACAGAGAAACAGATTATGGTTATTACTTGGAATACACCAAAGTCTTTGATGGAATGTATATTGAGCAGAGTTTTACCACATTTAGAATTGAAAATGGTGGTGTAAGAAAGATGGAGAGAACTTGGCTTAATATCAAACAAATTGAAGACACTAATATTGAAATAGTATCTGCTCCAAAGGCTATTTTAGAACTTATAAGTCACGAACAGGTTTATAATAAGACAATTACGGATATATCATTATGCTATTACTTTGATCCAGAGAAACAGGATTATTTCGGGGATTACCAAAGTGCTACAGAGGGTAAGGCTGTGCCTGCATGGAGGGTATTATTCCATGATGGTTACAAGATGATACTTGATATTAACTAAAGAAGGTTATCCTTCTTTTTTTTTCTACTTTCCTATATAATTGAATAAGAGTTACTTTGGAAGGAGCTATATAAAATGACAATCAGATTTTGTTCATTATCAAGTGGTAGTGATGGAAATTGCCAATATATTGAAACAAAGAATACTAAATTGATAATAGATGCTGGTTTAAGTGGGAAGAGGATAGAGGCTTTATTTAAAGAAGTAGACTTAAATATCAGAGACCTTGATGGCATACTTATCACCCATGAACACATAGATCATATAAAGGGTGTTGGTATACTTTCAAGAAGATATGACATTCCTGTGTATGCCAATGAGAAAACCTGGATTACCATGGAACCTATAATCAAGGAAGTTAAAAGTCATAATATCAAAGTTATTAAAAACAACAAGAATATAGAAGTAAAGGATGTATTAATCCATCCCTTTAACATAAGTCATGATGCTGTTGATCCAGTGGGGTATATTTTATTTAATGAAATGAAGAAGCTAAGCTTTATAACAGATACAGGATTGATAAATGAGGGTATAAAGGAAAAAATAAAGAACTCTCATATATTTTTCCTTGAGTCCAATCATGATATAAGAATGCTAAAAGAAGGAAGTTATCCATGGCCACTTAAGCAAAGAATACTAAGTCCGTTGGGTCATCTTTCTAATGATGATGCAACAGAGGTTTTGGCGGATGTATTAAAGGGTGAAAATGAAATAGTGCTTCTTGCCCACTTAAGTGAGGATAACAATACACCTCAGATAGCATATAATACTGTACGAAATGGTTTGTTAAGAGAAGGATTTGATGTGGATAACGATATAAGATTACTGATGACTAATAGACATGGAAATAGTGGTATTTATACTCTGGATTAGGAGGTAAAAAATGGACAATTATAATTATGGTGGAGGGTTTTATAGACCTCCGAAAAAGAGGCGATTTTTATCATATGTAATGGTTGCTTTAATAGCTGGAATAATAGGTGGATTACTAAGTGTCTATATTGCACCTAAATACCTTTTTGGGAAAATATTACCTACACCAGATTATTTAATTGCATCCAGTGAACCTGCAGTTGTAAATACAATTACTATCAATCCAATTGATGAGACCAATGTTGTAGCTGCAGTTGCTAAAAAGGCAGTAAGCTCCGTTGTGGGAATAACTACAGTTCAGATAGAGAGAGATTTTCTCTGGTCAAGACCTGTGGAGGGCGTGGGCTCTGGACTAATAGTGAATAGCAATGGATACATCCTTACTAATTCACATGTTATAAGAGATGGAAATGCCAGTGAGATAAACGTACTCTTTGAGGATGGAGATAGAAAAGAAGGAAGAGTTCTTTGGTATGATGCAACCCTTGATTTAGCCATAGTAAAGGTTAATGCCAGCAATTTACCCGTTGCTGAGTTGGGAGATTCAGACACGGTGGAAGTGGGACAATTGGCCGTGGCAATAGGTAACCCATTGGGCTTAGATTTTCAAAGAACTGTAACCAGTGGAGTAATAAGTGGGCTCCATAGATCAATTCAAGTAAACAGATATAGTGTAATGGAGGATCTTATACAGACAGATGCTTCGATAAATCCTGGGAATTCAGGGGGGCCTTTACTGGATGCCACTGGACATGTAATTGGTATTAATACAGCTAAGATTCAAACGGGAGAAGGATTGGGTTTCTCAATTCCAATAAATATTGTCAAGCCAGTAATTGATGAAATAATAAAGAATGGTAGCTTCAGGAATGTTTATATTGGATTTACCGGTAGTGAGGTTCAAGTTTATGAAAGACAGATGGATGTGGATTTAAGAGCTGAAAAAGGTGTGGTAATTATTGAGGTTTTACCAAATTCCCCAGCTGCTGTTGGGAATCTTCAACCTTTAGATGTAATTGTAGCAGTGGATAACGAAGAAGTTACAAGTATGCCAAATCTTAGAAAAATTCTATTTAAGTATAGGATTGGCGATAGAGCTACTTTAACAATAAATAGAAATGGTACAGTGATGAGAATTCCTGTGACATTCAGGGAATTTTAGGAGGAGACAAATGAGGATTTTATTAACAAATGACGATGGAGTATATGCTCAAGGAATATGGACACTTGCAAAAGAATTGGAGAAGGATCATGATGTTCTAATAGTTGCACCAGAGGATCAAAGAAGTGCACAGAGTCACTCTATTACACTTCACAAACCAATAATTATAAAGAAGGTCAAACTTGATGGAATAAGATCTGATGCCTACAGTATTTCTGGGACTCCAGCAGATTGTGTTCGAGTTGGAATGGAGGAATTGGCTAAGGGTGAAATAGATATAGTATTTTCTGGTATAAATATGGGGTTAAATAGTGGTATGGATATACTATATTCAGGAACAGTTTCTGCTGCCATTGAAGGAAATCTCTACAAGTTGCCAAGTGTGGCGGTATCTGCAGAGTGGACAAAAGAAGGAGTTAACTATGAAATAGCAGCTAAGTATGCATTAACTGTTTTGGCTAAGATAAAGAAAGAAAAACTATTAACACCTATGGTTTTAAACTTGAATACACCATATAATCTTCATGATGTTAATAAAAAATTAATGGTTTGTAAAATTGGTGGTCCAATATATGATTATTACAGAGGAGAAAATAACGGAAATGGGGAAAGGACACTAAAGGTAACTGGTAGGGTAGAAACAAAGTATGAAGAGGATACTGATAGATATTTCCTATCAAAAGGTTATGCTACGTTGACACCATTAAAATATGACTTCACCAACTTCGAACTTATGGATAAGGTTAGAAAATGCATAGAAGATGATATAGATTGTGAATAATAGAGGACTCTAAGGGTATCTATCACTTAAGGCTTAAAAACCATAAAATAGAATTAAGGAGTTTGATATAATGGAGAAAAGAAAAGGTATTGTAACCATGGGTGGAAATCCAATGACATTACTTGGAAAAGAAACGAAAGTTGGGGATATTGCCCCTGATTTTACAGCACTAAAAAGTGATTTATCTCCTTACTCATTAAAGGATGCAGGAGACAATATAAAAATAATATCAGTCGTTACTTCATTGGACACCGGTATTTGCGAGATGCAGACTATAAAGTTCAATGAAGAAGCTGCAGAACTTGATAATGTTGTTGTAATAACATTATCTGTGGATTTACCATTTGCACAAAAGAGATTTTGTAGCTCTAACTCAATTGATAAGGTAATCACTTTATCTGATCATAGAGATCTGGATTTTGGATTGAAGTATGGTTTTGTTATGGAGGAAGTAAGATTACTATCAAGGGGTATCGTTGTTTTGGATAAAAATAACAAAGTAGTATATGTTGAGTATTTAGATCAGATTGGAAAACATCCTGATTACGATAAGGCATTAGAAGCAGTCAAGAATATATAGCAAAAAGCCTTCCAGATGGAAGGTTTTTTTAAGGAGAGAATATGAATATAGACATTATTGTAGTTGGAAAAATAAAAGAAAAGTACTTAAATGAAGGACTAAAGGAGTATGGAAAAAGGCTATCAAGATATTGCACTTTAAATATAATCGAGGTGGATGATGAGAAAGCTCCTGAAAACCTATCTGATAAGGATATGGAAAATATTAAGAACAAGGAAGGAGAAAAGATACTTTCTAAGATTCAAGATAATTCCTTTATTATACCTTTGGCAATTGATGGTAAGAACATTTCATCAGAAGATATGGCAACAAAGATTTCTGATTTAATGGTAGATGGTTTTTCCCATATAACTTTTATTATTGGAGGATCCCTAGGTTTATCAGATACAGTTCTAAAAAGGGCTGACTTTAAATTGTCCTTTTCTAAAATGACATTTCCTCATCAATTGATGAGACTTATTTTACTTGAGCAAATATATCGGAGTTTTCGAATTATTAGAAATGAACCTTATCATAAGTGAATTAACTTGATATTGCAGTCATAAGGGAGAGAATAAAAATGGATTATCTTGAGATAAATGAAGAGGTATAGAAAAGGAAGGTAGAAGAGCAATATATTTGGAGTCGTGCAGTAAGTAGTGAGGAAATAGAGAAGGCAAAAAAAGGGGAATGGAAGATTGTATTAACTCCGAAAAAGCCTGTACCAAGGAGTTGGTTCCCAGATACAATACAAGGACTGGAAATACTATGCCTTGCATCTGGTGGAGGACAGCAAGGTCCTATTATGGCAGCACTTGGTGCAAAAGTTACAGTTTTTGACTATTGCGAAGCTCAGTTGGAGCAGGATAGAATGGTGGCTATAAGAGATGGATTGAAGATTAACACTGTAAAAGGTGATATGAGAGATTTACACATGTTTGATGATGAAACCTTTGACTTAATAATCCATCCATGGTCAAATGGGTTTGTTGATAATATAATACCTGTATGGAAAGAATCATATAGAGTGCTAAAGAAAAAAGGTACTCTCATATCAGGATTTGCAAATCCCACAGAATACATATTTGACCTGCGATCCTTGATGAAAGGAGAGTTAAAAGTTAGACATAAGCTACCTTATTCAGACTTAAGTAGTATCTCTAGGGAAGAACTCCAGGAATTGGTTTTGGATAAGGGGGAGGGGATTTGTTTTGGTCATACGTTGGAAGATCAGATACAAGGCCAATTAGATGCAGGATTTGTAATAGCTGGATTTTATGAGGATATTGGAGGAACAGTATTGGATGAGTATATGAATGGATCCATAGCAACAAAAGCCATTAAATTATAGAAGAATACAACTTATCCCACGGTAATGCATATAATTAAAACTTTGATAAGGATTTTGATTCACTTAGTTATTCAAGCTACGGAGGATGTTATGGAGTATTTTGAAGATAAGGATTTTAAATATGAGAAAGATATAATGTATCATTTAAGGAGTTATAATCAACTTCATCTAGGGGAAAGAGAATCATCTAATGAGTACTTTTACGCATTAGAAGGGGATGATTTAATCGGTGCAGTATACACTAGCTATTTTTGGGATTGGGTAGGGATTGTCAGTATTTTCTATGATGATATAAACACTTTAAATGCACTGATATCTGGAATTAAAAATTACTATATTGATAGGGCTGTGGGAATAAAGATATATACACAAGTAAAAGCTAGAGCTAATGACTTTGTATCGGTTGGATTTGAGGTTGGTGGAATTATTGAGGGAACTCCCAAAATTCCAGAGTATTATTACTTGAAAACAACGGATTTAAGTGATAAAAGTTACTCAAGAGTTAATGTGGTAATTACCAACGATAGAGTTAATAAATACCATAAGATACTTTTGGAAAAAGAAGAGAAATTCAATAAACATAATAGCATACATGAGTCCTTAGAAAGAAATATAGTGTTTACAGCGTTGGATAAAGGTAGTTTTGTTGGAGGAGTACAGGGAATTATTACCGAAGACTCTATGTATGTTAGTAGACTGGTTGTTATTGATTCATATAAGAATCAAGGTATGGGAAGAAACTTAATGCTAAAAATTGAAGATAAGGCGAAAGAGTTGGGATTATATAGTATGAATCTGGGAACTGTGGAATTTCAGGCAAAGAATTTTTATGAAAAAATTGGATATTCAGTTATTCTAACAAAAGAAAATGATCCAAAAGGGTATAAATCATATACAATGATAAAAAAGTTAAACTACATTTAAAATGAATCCATAGAAGGAGGACTGTAACTATGAAGAATCACAAGATATATAGTATGAGTTTTGCTAGTGTTTACCCCCATTACATTACAAAAGCACAGAAGAAGGGTAGAACAAAAGAAGAAGTAGATGAAATTATTTTTTGGCTAACTGGTTATGATAAAACCGAATTAGATAATATACTGATAGATAAAGTTGATTTTGAAAGTTTCTTTAAGAATGCACCGAAAATCAATCCCTCTAGAGAAATGATAAAGGGAGTAATATGTGGAGTTAGGATTGAAGAAATCCAAGAACCTTTGATGAAGGAGATCAGATACTTGGATAAGCTTATTGATGAGTTGGCAAAGGGAAAGACAATGGATAAAATATTAAGAAAATAGAACTCTAAAAAAATTTAGCCCTATAGTTTAGCGCTTTAAATGGGTAGAAGTCGATAAATTAAAAAATGTATTTTGAAACGCAATTACTTCATTTAAATTAAGAGAGGTGAGAGAATGTTTGAAGATTTTCTAAAGGGAATAGAAGTGGCATGGGATGAATTTATAAAGGAGGAGAGAATATCTTCAATTGTTTCAAGGGTAGTTGAAGATTCTTGGAAGAGATGTAAGAGAAATGGAGTAGATCCATATGGGGGGAAAGGCAGCAAAGTTTCAGATGAGGTATTCTTTGAAACCTTAAGAATAAATGATGACTTGATTACTACAGCAATACCCATTATGGAAAATCTAAATAGTATCGTACTGGGAACAGGTTTTGTACTGGTTCTAACTGATAAAAATGGAGTTATTCTTCATGTGGTGGGAGAGAAAGGAGTTAAGGAGGATGCAAGTAGACTTAACTTTGTTCCTGGATCACTTTGGTCGGAGGAGCTGGTAGGGACAAATGCCATAGGAACATGTATAAAAGAACTGACTCCAATACAGACTATAGGTGCTGAGCATTATTGTAAGGAGCATCATCCATGGACGTGTTCAGCAGCCCCCATTAAGAATCAGAATGGGGAATTAATAGGAATATTAGATATGTCAGGATACTGCTTAGCTGCTCATAAACACACATTAGGAATTGTTGTTGCAGCAGCATTTTCAATTGAAAATCAACTATCATTAAAACAATCCTATGAGCTGTTGGACACTACAGTTGAGTCCATACTTGATGGAATGATGATATTGGATAATGATTTCAAGATATTTCGAGTGAATAAAGTGGGAAACAGAATACTAGGTATTAAACAAGGTCAATTAGATGGAGTGGATGCAAGGCACATACTTGGTGATAAAATATTCAGGGATAAGAATTCCTTTCAGGGAAGAGTTGATTGGGACTTTTCCATTGGAAACAACAGGATACCCTGTAACATCAGAATTACATCTATTGACATTGATAAAAGTATGAAAGGGATGGCAATAATATTTAGGGAAATGAAAGAAGTTCACAATACAGTAAATGTTGTTTCGGGAAATAAGGCTATATTTACTTTTGAGAATATCCTTACAGAAAATGAAAGGATGGAGAAGGCTATTAGAGATGCACAAAAATTTTCAAGGACCAGAGGATGTGTTCTCCTGGAAGGAGAAAGTGGTACTGGTAAGGAACTATTTGCCCATGCAATACATAATTTTAGTAGTAGAAATAATGGCCCATTTGTTGCTATAAACTGTGCTTCTTTACCTAAGGATTTAGTGGAAAGCGAACTTTTTGGATACGAGAAAGGAGCATTTACAGGAGCATTAAAAGAAGGTAAAGTAGGTAAATTTGAATTAGCTAATGGGGGAACTCTATTCTTAGATGAAATAGGAGAATTACCATTAGATCTTCAGGCTAAGCTTTTGAGAGTATTGGATGATTATGTGATTACTAGAGTTGGGGGCAAAATTTCAAAGAAGCTTGATGTAAGGGTAATAGTTGCTACCAACAGAGATTTGCTGGAAGAAGTAAGAAGAAAGAGTTTCAGAGAGGATCTATACTATAGATTAAACGTGTTTAATGTAAAAATTCCTCCTCTAAGAGATAGAAAGGAGGATGTGAGGATTTTAACAGAACATTTCCTGAAAAGGTTAAATTTCCTTTATTCAACTGAGAAAAGGGTTTATGCTGAATTCTTCGGGGACGTTAAGAATTGTCAGTGGAAGGGAAATGTTAGAGAGCTTGAAAATATGGTTCAGCGAGCTTTTCACTTATGTGAGGATAATGTAATTACAAAAGAGCTGTTACCTTGTGATTTAGTTGAACAGTGGAAGGAGTCAATGGATATCAATATGGATACCATTAAGGACAGTGAGAAAGAGGTAATTATTAAAGCTTTAATTAAGAATAAAGGAGATGTAATAGAAGCAGGGAATATGATTGGTGTTAGTAAATCATCCATTTATAGAAAATTAAAGGAGCATGATATCAATCCAAAATCATACAAACAAAATTCCCATAATTGAGAAATTAAATTCCCAGAAATGGGAATTTTTTCTTTCCCTCTTATTTTGCATACCTGGCATTTAGTAAAAAAAGGGACTTCTTATAGTTTATGGGTTTGGCATAATTATTGCAATGTTAGTAGGGTAACACTTTAGCTCAATCATAAGAACACTAAATGATCAAGGAGGTGGAGGTATGTGAAGAGATTCATAATCGAATTTGGGATGGGGATTGATTTTCATGGACAGGATGTTACTAAGGCAGCTGAGAAAGCAGTAAGGGATGCTGTCTCTAGGAGTTGTCTATGTGGTCTTGAAGAAGTGTTGGGAATTAAGAACCTAAATGACGGAATTGAAGTAAGAGTAACCATTGCTGTAACAAGACCAGATGAAGTTGATCATGAGAGAATTAAAAAGTGCCTTCCTGTAGGTAGGAAAACTGTAAATTGCGTACCAGGAGGATTAAAGATACCAGGGCTTTTTATACCAGAATTCGGTGATCATGATGATTCAATTGAGGCAGCAATAGCTTGTGTGGAAGTTGAGATACTATAGTAAGGAGGGATTTTCTTGGATTTAACAAATGATAAAATTATCCAAATGTACAAGACGATGAAGCGCATAAGGGAGTTTGAGACAAATGCAAGTACACTTTTTGCAGAAGGAAGAATACCAGGATTCGTTCATCTATACATAGGTGAAGAAGCTGTAGCTACTGGGATTTGCGCTGGTCTTAACGATGATGATTATATAACCAGTACTCATAGAGGTCATGGTCACATTGTTGCCAAAGGGGGAGATACCAAGTATATGATGGCTGAACTTTATGGTAAAGAAACTGGATACTGTAAAGGTAAAGGTGGATCAATGCACATTGCAGATGCAACAAAAGGGATATTAGGTGCAAATGGCATTGTTGGTGCAGGTCATAATATTGCTGTTGGTGCAGGATTGAGTGCTAAGTACAGAAAGTCAGGACAAGTTTGTGCTTGTTTCTTTGGAGATGGCTCTACGAATCAAGGAACATTCCATGAATCTTTGAATCTGGCAAGTGTTTGGAAACTGCCAGTGGTTTTTGTATGTGAAAACAATTTATATGGAATTTCAATGCACCAATCTCGACATCAAGCTATACAGGATGTTGCAGATAGGGCGGTTTCATATAATATACCAGGAGTTGTGGTGGATGGTAATGATATATTTGCAGTTTATGAAGCTGCAGTTGAGGCAATAGCAAGAGCAAGAAATGGCCAGGGTCCAACCCTTATAGAATGTAAAACCTATAGGCAGAAGGGACATTTTGAAGGTGATCCAGCTAACTATAAACCTTCAGAGGAAGTCCTAGAATGGATGTCCAAGGATCCTATTCCAAGAGCTGTTGCATACATTCTTGATAATGGGATACTAAACAAAGAGGAACTGGAAAGAATAGATCAGGAGATAATTAAAGAGATTGAAGATGCCATCAAGTTTGCAGAGGAAAGTCCATTGCCTTCTTTAGAGTCTATAGTTGAAGATATATATACTGATATCGTAGAGGAGGTAAGATAGATGAAAACCATGTCAATGATGGAAGCAATTAGGGAAGCTATGTCAAAGAAAATGAGAGAAGATGAGAATGTAATTCTATTCGGAGAAGATGTAGGTGCTTTTGGAGGTTGCTTTGGTGTATCTGCAGGCATGTTTGATGAGTTCGGACCAGAAAGAGTAAGAGATACTCCCATTTCTGAAGGTGTTATAGTTGGAACAGCTGTCGGGGCTGCTGCAACGGGATTGAGACCAATTGCAGAGCTTATGTTCGTGGACTTTGTTACAGTAGGGATGGATCAATTGGTAAATCAAGCGGCAAAAATGAGATACATGTTTGGGGGAAAGATTAATTTGCCAATGGTTGTCAGAATGCCTTTAGGTGCTGGAATTAGTGCAGCTGCACAGCATTCACAGTCTCTTGAAGCTTGGGTAGCTCATGTTCCAGGATTAAAGGTTGTTTATCCTTCCACTGCAAAAGATGCATATGGATTATTGCTAAAAGCAATTGAGGATGAAAACCCTGTTATATTCCTTGAACACAAGTTGTTATATGGAGTTAGTGAAGAAATTGATGAAAACATGAAACCTATTGAATTTGGAGTAGCGGATATTAAAAGAGCAGGTTCAGATGTAACTATAGTGGCAACTGGGAAAATGGTCCATGACTCACTGGCAGCTGCTAAGATCCTTTCAGAAGGGGGAATTGAGGCTGAAGTCATAGATCCAAGAACCCTATTCCCATTTGACAAAAAAACAATTCTTAATTCCATAGAAAAGACTAATAAAGTAATAATAGTAACTGAAGAAAACAAACGTGGTAGTTTTGCAGGTGAAATTGCTGCCATTATTGGAGAAGAAGGATTTGATCATTTGGATGCTCCAATATTAAGATTATGTGCTATGGACACACCTGTTCCTTTCTCACCTATCCTAGAAAAGTACTATGTACCTAGTGTAGAAGATATTGTCAGTGCTGTTAAGAGAATGTTCTAATTCATGGGGCAACAGTAGTTGCCCCAATTGAGGTGATAGAATGAGTACAATAGGTATAATTGCAAATCCAGCATCTGGTAAGGATATTAGAAGATTGGTCTCCCATGCAACTGTGGTGGATAATAACGAAAAAGTTAATATAGTAAAAAGAATTATTCTCGCTGCTCAGGGAGCTGGAGTAGAAAAGATATATATTATGCCGGATACGTTCCTTATAGGATATAAAGCTAAAGAAGATCTAATTGCTTCAAGAGAACTTAATATCCCTGTAGAAATACTAGATATGGATATAAAGGGAAGTATAAAAGATACGATTCTAGCAACTGAGATTATGGAAAAGTTAGTTGTAGGATGCATCATTGCATTAGGTGGGGATGGCACTAGTAGAGCTGTTGCAAAATCCATTACATGTACACCTCTGATCAGTGTTTCCACAGGAACAAACAACGTTTATCCTGAGTTGTTAGAGGGAACTGTAGTAGGAATGGCAGCTGCTGCCATATCGACTCAAACCTGTGATATTGGGAATACTTGTAGAAGGGATAAAAGAATTGAGGTTTACAAAGAAGAAGTTTTAATGGATATTGCTTTGGTGGATTGTGTAATATCCAAACAAACATATATAGGGTCTAAGGCAATTTGGAAGGCAGAGGATATTAAGAAAGTAATAGTATCAAGGGCACATCCTGCTTCCATTGGGTTCTCGACAATAGTTGGAGTCAAGATGTTAGTTGGACAAGATGATGATTTTGGAGCTTCAATTGATGTTAACAAGGGGGATAACAATCTTGTTGCCCCAATTGCTGCTGGAACTATGAAAAGAATCCAAGTAAATGAACCTATAATACATCCCTTGGATGAAATATTCGAGATGAAAATGGAGTACAAAGGAATAATGGCACTGGATGGGGAGAGAGAGCTTCCATTTAAGGAAGGTGAAATATTTAGATTTAAGATAACTAGAAATGGACCATTTAGAGTTAACATAAAAAGCACATTGGAATCTGCCCAATTAAATGGATTTTTCATGAGAAATAAAGCTTAGGAGGATATGCGATGGCAAAGAAAATTGTTATGCCTAAACTGGGACTAACTATGAAGGAAGGGAAGTTAGCTAAGTGGTATATAAACGAAGGAGAGCATGTGAATAAAGGGGATAAGTTGTTTAGCATTGAAACAGATAAAATAACTAATGATGCTGAAGCAACAGATACTGGTATATTGAGAAAAATACTAATTGGAGCGGGTAAAGTCGTACCTATTATGGAACCAGTATGTATAATAGCTGCTGAAAATGAGGATATATCAGATTTGTTAACAAATATCCCAATTGAGGAAGAAAAGGTTGAAAGTCAAAGAGTATTGGAAAAAGAGAACATAAAAACAGATGGCAAAAGAGATGGTAAGGTTAAGATATCTCCAGTTGCCCGAAAGTTAGCCGATGAAGAGGGGATAGATTATCAAAGTATAATGGGAAGTGGACCAGGTGGAAGAATAGTTCTTGAAGATATCCAAAAGGCATTGGAGGAGAAATCAAAAGTAAAAGCTAGTCCAACAGCAGTTAAGATGGCTGCTGAACTTGATGTGAATTTAGCTGATATTAAGACTGATAGAAGGATAATGAAGAATGATGTCATAAGAGCAAAGAGAGAACTTTATTATGAAGGGATCTCTCAATCTGAAGATAAACGAATAGCTATGACAACTATGAGAAAAATTATAGCAGAAAGAATGAGTTATAGTTCAAATATAGCCCCCACAGTTAATTTCACTATCTCAGTAGACATGACTAAACTTAAAGAACTAAGAGAAGAAATGAAAATTGATAAAAATATTACTTATACTGATCTAATTGTCAAAATCACATCCCTTCTTTTATTGGAGCACCCATTATTAAATTCTTCATTGGATGGGGAAGAGATTATTTTAAGGAATTACGTGAATATGGGAATAGCAGTGGCACTTGAAGATGGATTGATGGTTCCAGTAGTTAAGAATGCACATATCAAGACCTTAGGGGAAATATCCTATGAAATTAAGGACTTATCATACAGAACCAAGGTGAATCAATTGACTACGGATGAAATAAGTGAAGGTACATTCACTATTACGAACCTGGGAATGTTGGGAATTGAAAGTTTTACACCAATAATTAATCAACCTGAATCCGCCATACTTGGAGTGAATGCAATAATAGATACACCGGTGGTGGAAAATGGCACCATATTAGTTAAACCAATAATGAAACTATCATTAACAGCAGATCATAGAACGGTGGATGGAGCAGTAGCTGCAATTTTCCTGCAGAAGTTAAAGGAAGCACTGGAGAATCCATTAAGAAAGTTGCTTTAAGGAGGAATTAATATGAGGATTGTCATAATAGGAGGGGGACCAGGTGGTTATGTTGCAGCTATTAAAGCTGCTCAGCTGGGAGCTAAAGTAGATCTAATAGAAAAGGAATATATAGGTGGAACTTGTTTGAATGTAGGGTGCATACCGACTAAAGCACTTTTAAATACCACAGGATTATACCGTGTTCTAAAAAATGAATCAGAAGAATTAGGATTAAAGATTGAAAATCTGGAGATTGATTGGGAAAGCACTTTAAACAGAAAAGAACTTGTAGTGACCCAATTAGTAGAAGGTGTTAAAAACATATTAAGATCGTTAAATGTAAATATTATTTATGGCAATGCCAGATTTGTTAACAAGAGCTCAATTGAAGTTGATTTAAAGGATGGAGGTATTGATCGATTAACATTTGATAAAGCGATTGTTGCAACTGGTTCTAAACCAATGATAATTCCAGTACCAGGGCATAAGCTAGAAGGTGTTATAACAAGTACTGAAGCTATGAATCTACAAAGTATACCAAAAAGCATATGTATTATTGGTGGTGGGGTAATTGGAGTAGAATTTGCTAATATATTCTCCAATCTTGGGTGTAAAGTAACAATAATTGAAATGTTACCAGAGCTAGTAAGTAATATGGATAGAGAAATGGTATATGAGTTAGAGAAAACCTTAATAGAAAAAGGTGTTGAAATATATAAATCAACCATGGTGACTGAAATAGAAGAAACGGAGAGTGAACTTAGAGTAAAAGCAAAAAAAGATGATAATGTTATAGTTGTATCTGCTGATAAAGTTTTGATGGCAACAGGAAGAAAGCCTTCTGGAGATGGACTGGGTTTAGAAGGATTGGGAGCTAGAGTGGAAAAGGGAGCTATAAAAGTAGATAACTTGTTCAAGACGGATATCGATAATATTTATGCCATTGGAGATTGCACCGGTGGAGTACAATTAGCTCATTATGCATCTGCATCAGGTAAAATGGTTGCAGAAATGATATTAGGCCACAGAAATGCTATTGATTTTCGAACTGTACCATATTGTGTCTATACTGATCCAGAACTGGCATCCGTTGGATTAACCGAGGAAGAGTGCTTATCAAGAGGATTGGATATTAGAGTTGGGAGATTTCCAATGTATGGAAATGGGAAGGCTATTATTAAGGGAAATATAAGAGGTTTAGTTAAAATAATTGCCTCAAGGGAGACAGGAGAAATTTTGGGAATGCATGTAGCTGGAGAATCTGCTACTGAATTAATTTCAACCGGGGGGTTAGCTATTAGACTAGAGGCAACTTCCGATGAGTTTACATCGGTAATATATCCCCATCCAACAATTAGCGAAAGTATTGGAGAGGCAGCAGAGGCAATATTTGGCAAAGCAATTCACATTCCATAATTCTAAGGGAGAGTAGATATAATATTACTCTCTCTTTTATTATTTAACATAGATGCAGTTTA
>JAUWAD010000129.1 GCA_030602225.1 Bacillota bacterium
GTAACACTGCTAAATCCTCCACTTACTGTGGTGATTAAGGTAGCAATTATTATCCCGATTCCAAACTTTAAAGCCCTACCAAAGCTATAGGTTGCAACCCTTTCATTTAACATGGTCAATCCACCAAAAAATACAATCCAACCAAGAAATGGAGGCAAAATAGTAATAATACCAAGCCTTATATTAAATGAAGCAATAAAAACTCCCCAGAACAATCTGTTATATCCTTTTTCCAATCAAATTCCTCCTAATTTAAGTTAAATTTATAAATACCTTAAGTAGTATTCCTTGTTTTCCAGAAAAGACTTAAGGAAATTAATACTAGATATATCTTCATATTTTACTTCAGTAATCTCATCATTCTTTATCTCCAATATTTGAGCATCTGGATAAGCTGCAATTATGGGGGAATGAGTTGAAATTATTATTTGAGAATTACATTCAATACTCTTTGATAGTATATTCAAGAACACAAGCTGATTTTCCATTGAGAGTGCAGCTTCAGGTTCATCAATTATAAATAGTCCATTATCTGATATCCTTTTGGAAAAGAACTCTAGGAAACTTTGTCCATGGGATAACCTATCCAACTCATTATCATATAAGGTATTAATCTCAGCTAGACTCCTCTCATGGGGTAATCGTGCCAATTTTCTTGAGTAATTTGATCTATGATCATATTGGGTTTCTATCTCACTTAAGGAAGTTAGAGCATCTTCTTTGAAGCCATTTAGTTGATTCAAGTAATGATTAAAATCCTCCCCTTGAAAAAGAAGCTTTTTCTTAGGGATTGAATTCATTGAAATTTTGATTTTATCAGCTGCATCTTTTATCAGTCTGTCAGTAACAGTATCATTTGAAGAATTACTTAACTTCACTGCATTTAGCTTCTCTGCGATTAATTTAATGAGGGTTGATTTACCACTGCCATTATCACCCATAATTATAGTTAATGGGGAATTGAAACAGATGGTATCTGTATTCTCGAATAGTTTTAAGTTTAGAGGGTATTTGTTTTTATATTCTTTATCTTCTAAAACCCGAAAAGTTCTTAGATACATTTCTTACCTCACTTTAAGCTTCTAATTAACCTAATCAGAGAATCCTTAAAAACAATATCCTTGGATGAGTCTCTTTTCTTAACCTTGGATGCATAAATTCCTCTGCTTCGAAGTTCTCTATTTATATGCCTAGATGACAACATCCATTGAATGTTGTCATTATCAATCAATAAACCATTTTGATTAATAGGATATGCTTTCTTAGCTAAAACCATTGCAGCCAAGCCATTATCCTGGGTAATTACAATATCACCTTCACTTAAGTGATTAACTATATAATAATCAGCACTGTCAAGACTATTATCTACAGTTATTACTTCACCATAATCACTGGACAGAATATGGGAGTAATTTTTTACCAAAGTAATGGGTACACTAAATTCCTTTGCCACATCAATAGCTATATTTACCACAGGGCAACCATCAGCATCTACAAATATTTTCATATCTAGCACCTACTTACCCACAGGTGCAAGATATATTGTAAATTCATCCTCGCCATCAATTCCCAATAAATTATCCATTAGTTCCTGATCATAGGATCCAATGGCGCAGGTTCCATAACCTATGGATTCTGAAGCCAAATACAGGTTCTGACAGATATGCCCAGCATCTAGCAAGATTGATTTATGAGAAAAATTCATATATCTCCACTCTGTCCTGTATGGAACTCCAACCCAGACAAATACAGCTACACCTTTGGAGACAAATATTTGATTGTTACAGGCAACATCAATTTTCTCCTCTAATTCATCCACCTTCTTATGGAATACTAGGGAGTGGGAAAGAGGCAAGTATCTATAGATACCTTTTTCCAATCCTTCAATATTTAAAGAGATTACATAAGTATCAAAGGGATGTCTGTTACCAGCTGAAGGGACTGTTCTATATACTATATCATTGTGTTTTCTTCTAACTCCTTGGGTGGAATATAGTAAATAGGATAACTCCTTTAAGGTTAAGGGATCCTGTGATTTGTACTTTCTCCTTGTCTCGCGACTTTTAATTGCCTCTAAAACTGATATTTTTGTCATATCATCAAAACCATCAGGCTTGATCAAGGGTATTAAGTTATCATATTCAGTGGTTTCCTTCTCCTTTGGTGGCATAGGAATTCCTCTGCTTTGATCTGATAAAGACAGATCAACCTGCTTTCTTATACTACTTTTAAGAAAAAATCTAAGTTCATTTATCATATCTTTTCCCATGGAATTCTCCTTTTGTTTTTTCTTTATTATACACTATATTGTATCTAGTGTCATAGGAGATAGTACTTGCAAAATAAGAATTATACAAATATAATTGATATAATTTACTACTAACCAGGAGAGTGACTTAAATGATTGCAGATAGAAAAAAACTTTTGGGAGAAGGCTTTGTACTGGGGATACCTCTGGTTTTAGGATACTTCCCCATAGCTATGGCATTTGGATTAATGTCAAAGAATACAGGATTGTCATTATTAGAGACTTCCTTATCATCAATATTTGTATATGCTGGGGCAAGTCAATTTATGTTTTTAGATCTTATAAGGGCTGAAGTTACATCAGGGGGTATTATATTAGCCACCTTCCTTTTGAACCTTAGACATTTGATGATGAGTGCATCTATTTCAGTAAATCTTAAAAAAGATTGTGATAATTTTCTTCCTTTGATTGGATTTGGAATAACAGATGAGAGTTTTTCAGTACTATCCTTTAATAAGGAGAAGCTCCATTTACCATTTGTCCTAACCGTAATGGGGATGGCCTATTCTGCTTGGGTAACTGGTACTATTATGGGTTACTTGGTGGGAGAGATTATCCCACAAGCACTTCAAACTAGCCTTAGTTTGGGGCTTTATGCCCTTTTTGCAGCACTTCTATTTCCATCATTTAAGATTAGCAATAGATTCTTGATATTATCTATAATATCTGGAATTCTATATATAGGAATCTTTTATCTTGATGTACTTACAGCAGGATGGGACATTATTGTGGCAATTATATTGGGATCTCTTATAGGTGTTATTATTTTTTCTAAGGAGGAAAATAACAATGAATAATTATATTCCTGTAATTCTTGGAATGGCATTGGTAACATATCTGCCCAGATTTTTGCCTTTAAAATTTCTAAGAGAAATTAAACTAAGTAAAAGAGCCAAGTTGTTTTTGCAGTATATACCTTATACTTCCTTAAGTATTCTCAGTGTAAGGGGGATCTTAACCACGGATATTCAAATGATGCCAGGAGCCATTGCTGGAATTTCCATGGCAGGTTTAATTGCCTATTGGAAGAACAATCTTGTTTTGTCAGTATTTCTTGGTATAATAACCTCATTTATAGTAATTTCATATTTTTAAAAGTAGAGCACTCATATATTCAAAAAATATGGGTGTTTCTTTTTTGAAAATGTTTTCTTATGATAGCTTGAATTGTGCAAA
>JAUWAD010000066.1 GCA_030602225.1 Bacillota bacterium
TATGAGAAATAGTTTTGAAAATCCTTCATCCCTTCATAGAAAAGGTTTTGAAGTTGAAAAGAAAATTAAAAATGCTAGAAAACAAATTGCTGACTACCTAAAAGTAAGTGATAATGAGATTTACTTCACTGCTGGAGGGACCGAGGGAAACAACATGGCCATTCTTGGAATTGCTGGTGCAAATAAGAATAAGAAACATATCATTACAACAGCCATAGAGCATCCAGCAGTTTATAATACCATAGAAAAACTCCAACAGCAGGGCTATAGTGTCACTATCCTTGAAAATGATCAGTTTGGAAGAGTAAATCTAAATCATTTAGAGGAGTCACTGAAGGATGATACTCTAATGGTTTCAATTATTCATGTAAATAATGAAATTGGAACAATACAAAATATCAGTGAGATTGGAAGAATCATCAAGAGTTTCAACGACAAAATCCACTTCCATGTGGATGGTGTCCAATCCTTTGGAAAGATTAGTTTCTCTCTAATGGAGAGCAAAGTGGATAGCTATGCCTTTAGCTCCCACAAGGTTTATGGACCAAAAGGAGTAGGTGGTCTATTTATATCAAAAAAAACCAGGATAGAACCGATAATATTTGGTGGAGGCCAAGAAAAAGGCATTCGTTCAGGTACTGAGAACACATTTGGAATACTGGGATTTGCAAAAGCTGTGGAAGTACTTTTAAGAAACAAAGACATTGAAAATAAATTAGTTAGAGATCTAAGGGAAACTTTAATATTAGAGCTTAATGAAAAAATTCAAGATATAAGGATTAACTCATTATTAAATGATGAATGTTCTCCTTTTATTCTAAGCGTTTCATTTTCAGACACCAGAGGAGAGGTTATAGTTCATTACCTTGAAGAGGATGAAATATACGTTTCCACAAGCTCTGCCTGTTCTTCAAAGGGAACAACAAAAAGCCATGTACTTAAGGCAATTGGCTTAGAGGATAGATTATTGCAAGGAACAATTAGAATATGTTTATCCCATGATTTAACATTTGCTGATATGAAGATGGTAGCAGATAAGTTATCCAATGCTGTAAATGAAATTAGAAGTATAACAAGGAGATGATATTTTGGATAGAGTAATAAGTGTAAGTCTGGGAGAAATAGTATTAAAGGGTTTAAATAGAAAATACTTTGAAGATAAACTGATAAAAAACATGAGAAGGGTATTATCTGACCTGGGAGAGTACAAGATATACAAAGAGCAAGGCAAGGTATATATTGAGGGAATTTATGAGAATAATGAGGTAGCAATCAATAGATTGAAGAAAATATTTGGATTAGTGTATATCAGCCCTTGTATAAGAGTATCCACAGAGATGGAGAATATCAAAGAGGCATCATATGAGATTATGAAGGAAGAGTTAAAAACTGACAATCCAGTAACCTTTAAGGTGGAAAGTAGTAGATCAGATAAAAGATATCCATTAAAATCACCGGAAATATCAAGGCAAGTTGGGGGATATGTGCTAAGTAGGTTTGATAATCTTTCAGTTGATGTGCATAAACCACAAATTCAATTAAATGTAGATGTAAAGGAATATGCTTATGTCTATATTAGAAAAGAAAGAGCCTACGGAGGACTTCCCGTAGGTACAAATGGAAAAGGTTTGCTATTGCTTTCAGGTGGGATAGATTCTCCCGTTGCAGGTTTTCTTATGGCTAAAAGAGGAGTGGAAATTGATGCAATACATTTTCATTCATATCCTTTTACATCTGAAAGAGCTGAAGAGAAGGTAATGGATTTGGCAAGAATAGTATCAATGTACACTGGGCCAATGAAGGTATATAGCATCAACTTATTGAATATACAAAAGGAAATAAACAAAAATTGCCCTGAGGATGAAATGACAATAATATCTCGAAGATTCATGATGAGAATTGCTGAAAAAGTAGCTATAAATAGAGATTACCAAGCTCTGATTACTGGAGAAAATCTTGGTCAGGTTGCTAGCCAAACAATATATAGTATGGATGTTATAAACAGATCAATACAATTACCAATTTTAAGACCACTGGTAGGAATGGACAAGGTTGATATTATTCAATGGTCAAAGGAAATCGAAACCTACGAAACATCAATTCAACCATTTGAAGATTGCTGCAGCATCTTCTTGCCAAAGCATCCTGTGACTAGACCTAAAATTGTTGATATCGAACAGTCAGAATCAAAATTAGATGTTGACTATCTAGTGGAAAATGCATTGGAATCAATGAAAATTATTGAAATATACTAAAACAAATATTAAACAAATAGTTTAAGGATAAATGAGTAATAATAGCTAATAGTCTGAATTTTAGCTATTATTACTTTTTTTTAAGGTGTTGACATCACCATATGAGTCCCTTATAATGGTATAGTAATTGTTTAGTAAACATAAACAAAATGTTTAATAAGAATGGATGGAGGGGAAAGATGAACATAGGTGAAAAGATAAAATCCTTAAGAGTAAAGAAGAATTTAACCCAGGAAGAGTTAGCAGATAGATGTGAATTAACAAAAGGTTTTATATCACAAGTTGAAAGAGACCTGACATCACCTTCTATAGCAACACTTATGGATATAATGGAGGGTTTGGGGACCAATCTGAAGGATTTCTTCAACGAGACCATAGATGAGAAAATAGTATTTCATAAAGATGATGCTTTTGAAACTGAGAATATTGAAATGGGTTATGTGTTAAAGTGGATAATTCCCAATGCACAAAAGAATCTTATGGAACCAATATATTTGACTCTCTTACCAGGAGGTAGAACAAAGGATGATACTCCCCATGAAGGAGAGGAATTTGGATATGTACTTCAGGGTACGATTATTGTAAATATTGGATCTGATAGACATAAGGTGCGAAAGGGAGAGAGCTTCTACTATAAAACTAACAGCCAACATTTTATTGAAAATGGTGGAAAGGGAGAAGCTTCCTTTATTTGGGTAAGTACTCCTCCTAATTTTTAAAAGAGGTGATAACATGACTAAAGTACATGCCATAGACCTAGTTAATATATCTAAATCATACGGTGAAGCATTAGTATTGGATAATATTAACCTTTATATCAGACAGAATGAATTTTTGACCCTATTGGGACCAAGTGGATGTGGTAAGACGACAACTCTTAGAATTATAGGAGGATTTGAGAAACCATCACAAGGAAGAGTAATTTTCGAAGGAGAGGACATTACAACAAAGCCTCCTTACTTGAGACAGATAAATACTGTGTTTCAGAAGTATGCTCTTTTTCCCCACTTAAATGTTTTTGATAATATTGCATTTGGTTTAAAGATTAAAAAGGTTTCAAATGATGAAATCCAAAAAAAGGTAGCAGAAATGTTAAGACTGGTAAACCTTTCAGGATTTGAAAACAGGGATATTGACTCCCTAAGTGGAGGACAGCAACAGAGGATTGCCATTGCCAGGGCACTTGTAAATGAACCTAAGGTTTTATTATTAGATGAACCACTGGGGGCATTGGATCTGAAACTTAGAAAAGAGATGCAACTGGAACTAAAAAGTATTCAACAAAGAGTTGGTATTACCTTTGTATATGTTACCCACGACCAAGAAGAAGCTCTTACTATGTCAGATACCATAGTGGTCATGGACAAGGGGATTATACAGCAAATAGGAACACCCACAGACATATATAATGAACCCAAAAACAGATTTGTTGCTCAGTTTATCGGAGAGAGTAATATTCTAGATGGAACTATGATAGATGACTTTAAGGTATATTTTGCAAATAGAGAATTTGTATGTGTGGACAAAGGATTTGAATTAAATGAACCTATTGATGTAGTAATTAGACCTGAGGATCTGGAGATAGTTCCCATAGCTGAAGGACATATAAAGGCGAAGATTAAAAGTGTAATTTTCAAAGGTGTTCATTATGAAATGGAAGCAGCAAGCGACCATAATACCTGGACAATTCATTCAACTCTTATGAAGGAAGTTGGAACTGAGATTGGCTTGAATATATTACCTGATAATATTCATATAATGAGAAAGGAGGGATAATATGAAGATAAGAAATACTGGTTATCCATATTTCTTTTGGTTAGCTATCTTCATAGCAATTCCTCTATTATTAGTGCTTTATTTTGCATTTACAACAGGGGATAGTCAGAATATGGGCACATTTACATTCAGTTTAGATAATTTCAGAAGGTTTTTCACACCAATTTATTTAAATGTTTTGTATCGCTCAATAAATCTTGCCCTAATATCTACAGTTATCTGTCTGGGATTAGGCTATCCCATAGCATATATCATAAGTAGAGAAAAACCAAGGATTAGAAATATAATGGTATTACTATTTGTTATTCCCATGTGGATGAATTTCTTACTTAGAACCTATGCTTGGTTAACCTTACTTGGGAAAAATGGAATAATTAATTATGTAATAACTAAGATTGGATTTCAACCACTGGATCTGATGTATAATGATTCAGCTGTATTACTGGGAATGGTATATAACTTTCTTCCATTTATGGTTTTGCCAATATTTTCTGTATTAACCAAAATGGACTTCAACCTGGTGGAAGCTGCTGAAGATTTAGGAGCAAATAGACGAACTACATTTTTAAAAGTAATTCTACCACTAAGCCTACCAGGAGTAATAACTGGTGTAACCATGGTGTTTATACCTGCAGTTAGTACGTTTGTAATCTCCAGTTTGCTGGGAGGTAATAAGTCCACTTTAATAGGAAACCTTATTGAACAGCAATTCAGATACACTATGGATTGGCATTTCGGGTCAGCCATGTCAATAATTCTTATGGTATTTATCCTTATTGCAATGGCGTTAACATCAAAGTTTGACAAAGAGAAGGAAGGAGAGGGTGGTGGATTATGGTAGAAAAAGGAATGAAGAGATTATACACTTTTTTGATTTTTCTATTTTTATATGCACCTATAATAGTACTAATAGTTTTCTCCTTTAACGATTCCAGATCAAGGGGAGTTTGGAATGGTTTTACCCTAAGATGGTATTTTGAGTTATTCAAAGATCGAGAGATATTAAGGGCATTATACTATACCCTTTTTATTGCCATAACATCTTCAATAATATCAACAATAATAGGTACTTTTGCTGCCATAGGGATATTTGGAATGAATGGATTTGGTAAAAAACTGGTCCTGAATTTAAATTATCTTCCTGTACTAAATCCTGATATAGTAACTGCTGTGGCATTAATGACATTATTCAGGCTTGCAAGACTTGAATTTGGAGTAATAACCCTTTTACTAGCCCATATAACATTTTGCATTCCCTATGTGGTGTTATCTATTCTACCAAAACTCAAGCAGATGAATAAACACCTTGCTGAAGCAGCTATGGATTTGGGAGCAACCCCATTTTATGCCTTGAGAAAGGTAATTATTCCAGAGATTATGCCAGGGATAATCACAGGTGCACTGTTGGCATTTACTTTATCCATTGATGACTTTGTAATAAGTTTCTTTACAACTGGTCATGGAGTATCAAATCTTAGTATTACAATATTTGCCATGGCAAGAAGGGGTATAAATCCAGTTATTAATGCATTATCAACATTGATGTTTATTACTCTATTGATACTATTATTGATAATTAACAAGAGAACAGAGAAAAACGATAAAAATCTACAAGAAAGAAGGTAAACAAATGAAGAAGAGAATTGTATTGTTATTGGCATTAGTCATGATTATAAGTGCAGTTGCAACAGGTTGTGGTGAAAGCAAACCAACAATCAATGTATACAACTGGGGAGATTATATAGATCCAGATGTTCTTGATATGTTTGAAGAGGAATTTGGAGTTAAAGTTGTATATGACACATACGCAACAAATGAGGATCTATATGTGAAGCTAAAGCAGGGTGGAAGTAGTTATGATGTAATTTTTCCATCTGATTATATGATTGAAAGAATGATAAGAGAAGAGTTATTGTCAGAAATTGATCTATCAAAGATAGATCAGATATCAAAGGTAGATGAAACCTTCCTAAATCTGGATTATGATCCAGAAAACAAGTATTCAGTTCCTTATATGTGGGGAACAGTTGGTATTATTTATAATAAAGAAATGGTTAGTAGACCTCTTACAAAGTGGTCAGACCTTTGGGATCCTGAATTTTCAGGGGATATAATAATGCTAAATAGTCAAAGAGATACCATAGCTGTTGCTCTTAAGAAACTAGGGTATTCACTTAATACAAGAAATATTACTGAGTTGGAAGCTGCCAGAGACGAACTAATAGCTCAGAAATCATTGGTATATGCATATCTTGGAGATGAGGTAAAGGATGTAATAGTTGGAGAGGAAGCAGCTATTGCAGTGGTTTGGTCTGGGGATGCTGTTGCTATGATAAGAGAGAACCCAAATCTTGAGTACGTAATGCCAGAAGAAGGAACAAATTTATGGTTTGATGCCATGGTAATTCCAAACAATGCTAAGAATAAAGAGGATGCACAGAAGTTTATAAACTTCATGACAAGACCAGATATTGCAGCACTTAATGCAGACTATATAGGGTATTCTTCCCCAATACCTGAAGCTGTGGAAATGCTACCAGATGAGATTAAAAACTCATTGGTAGGTTATCCAACTGATGATATGCTTGAAAACACTGAAATTTTCAAAGATCCACAAGATATTTTATCAGAATACGATAGAATCTGGACTGAAATTACTTCTGCTCAATAAAAAAATGGAAGAAATGAACACTTTACTTGGAAGTGTTCATTTTTTAATGCTATAATTAATGTATTAGTAAGTTCCTATATATAAGGAGGTATAGTTATGCAACTTAGTTTTTTAGGAGCAGCACAATTGGTAACAGGTTCAAATTATCTAATAACCACGAAAAATCATAATATACTGATTGACTGTGGAATGTTTCAGGGAAGTAAGGAGACTGAAAAAATGAACTTCAGAGAGTTTCCCTATGATCCCAAAAGTATAGATATCTTAATTTTGACTCATGCACATATAGATCACAGCGGAAGAATACCTAAATTGGTAAAAGAGGGATTTAGAGGCAGAATACTTTCCACAAAGGCAACATTTGATCTTTGTGGCATAATGCTACTGGATAGTGCTAAGATCCAAGAATCGGATGCGGAATGGGATAACAGAAAGAGGCAAAGAGCTGGAGAAACAATGATTGAACCCCTTTATACATCAGAGGATGCTGAACAGAGCCTTAAGTATTTCGAACCTTATCTATACAATCAAAGAGTAGATATTAACGGTGAGATATCCATAAGATTTAGAGACGCTGGTCATATATTAGGTTCTTCGATTTTAGAACTTTGGATAACAGAGGAGAATAAAACGACAAAATTAGTTTTCTCAGGAGATCTAGGTATGCCAAACAGACCTATAATAAAAGATCCTGAGTATGTTGAGGAAGCTGATTATTTAATAATGGAATCCACTTATGGAGATACATTCCACCCGCCACTTAAGGAAAGTGCAAAACAGATGATTGACATAATTAATAAGACAGCCTTACGAGGAGGTACTGTTCTGATCCCTTCTTTTGCAGTGGGTAGAACCCAGGAATTGATTTATGAGTTAAATGAGTATTATGAGTATTCCGATGTTGAAGAATATATGAAAGTACCCATATATATAGATAGTCCCATGGCAGTTGATGCCACGGAAGTATTCCAGAAAAATTCTGGTAGTTTTGATCAGGCTACACAAGATTTAATATTAAGTGGTGATAATCCCTTTGCCTTTAGTAATCTTCATTATATTAAAAGTCAAGAGGAATCAATGGCTCTTAACAAGAGTGATTATCCTAAAGTAATAATATCAGCCAGTGGAATGGCCACTGCAGGTAGAATCAGACATCATCTTAAACATAACCTATGGAACCCTAAGAATAGTTTGATATTTGTTGGATATCAAGCTGAAGGAACACTGGGAAGACTTTTACTAGATGGAATTAAGAAGGTTAAACTATTGGGAGAAGAAGTTAATGTTGCTTTGGAGATATATGATCTTGAAGGGTTTTCTGGCCATGCGGATCAAAGGGTATTGCTTGATTGGTTAAATGGATTTACAAAAAAACCAAAGAAAATCTTCTTGGTTCATGGAGAGGTGGAGGCCTCTACTGTACTTGCCAATGAAATAGATAAAAAATATGGAATAAAGACTATTATTCCAAACCTTGGCAGCTGTTACAGAATAGATACTGACTCAATAGAAGTTGAAAAGGCAATGACAATAGAGCCTGAGTTATTAAGAGAAGAGATTGCCAAGGAATTGGATAATGTATATAATCAATTTAATTCTCTGGTAAGTAGATCAAATGGATTGTTTGATGAAAAACTACTGAGAAAGGATTTTGACACCCTAAAGAATAGATTGTTAGAGCTTCAAAATCAGTTGATGGATTTAAACATTTTAATAGGAAAGTAGGAGATTACAGTGAAATATATAACAAATTTATCAAATGACCCCCATTATAACTTAGCATTTGAAGAATACTGTTTTAAGAACTTACCTCAAGACGATGATTATGTGTTTTTATGGATAAATGGTCCAGCCATAATAGTTGGTAAAAATCAGAATACTGTTGAAGAGATAAATGGGGAATATGTTAGGGAGAATGGTATAAAGATAGTTAGAAGAATAACAGGAGGAGGAGCTGTTTACCACGACTTGGGGAATCTTAATTATTCAATATTTACCACTTCCGTGGGACAAGAAAAGATAGACTTTGGACAGATAAACATACCTATACTAAAATCACTGGAGAAGTTTGGTATACAAGCAGAACTTACTGGAAGAAATGACTTAACCCTAGATGGAAAGAAAATTTCTGGGATAGCCCAATCAGTATGGAAGAAAAGAATTTTAAATCATGGTACAATTCTCTTTGATACAGATTTAAGTGTTCTATCAAAGGCTTTAAATGTAAAGGCTGATAAGATTGAATCAAAAGGAGTTAAGTCAGTAAAGTCACGAGTAACAAACATAAAGCCATATTTAAACAGTGATGTGGATATTTTGGAGTTCAAGGAAATGCTGCTTAAGTTCATTTTCCAGTATCATAATGCAGATATGGAGGAGTATATTTTAACACAGGAACAAAAAGATGGCATTAATGATCTATATGAATCTAAGTATAAAACCTGGGAATGGAACTATGGGGAGTCTCCAGACTTTGGATACAAGAACTATAAGAGATTACCAGCTGGGTCCATTGAGATTAGAATGGAAATCAAAAATGGCGTCATTCAGGATTCTAAAATATTTGGAGATTTCTTTGGCACTAAGGATGTATCCTTACTTCAATCTGAGTTAAATGGATTAAAGTATGATAAGGATACAATAAATGATAAGATACAGTCATTAAATATAAAGGAATACTTTGGAAATGTTGAAAATGAGGACTTTTTATCACTCTTATTCGAATAATATAAGGAGTTGGATATTTTGGCTTATGGACAAGAGATAATAGTTAAAGTTGTTGAGTCAAAAGATGATTTAAGGAAATTTATTGATTTTCAGTATGAGTTATATGATGGTGATTGTTGCTTTGTTCCACCTCTTAAGGGGGATATTAAGAAATATGTAATGGGGGAAACCAACTGTCTAAACCAATCCGGACCAAGTGTGAAGATAATAGCCTTGAAAGATAATAAAGTCTGTGGAAGATCATTAGTAGGAATAAATGAACACCTAAACCATTACAAAGGTCTTAAGGAAGGATATATCTCACTGTTTGAATGCATTGATAACCAAACTGTTGCCAATGCCATGTTTGACTATGCACGGGATTGGTTAAGAAAAAGAGAGATGATGCTCTTAAAGGGCCCTTTATCTCTTCCATGTGGTGATGATAACAGAGGTGTACTATTGGATAATTTCAAGGACCCTACTCTAATTATGAATACCTACAATAAAAGTTATTACAAGGACTTGTTCCAAAAATATGGATTTGATAAGTATTTTGATGTGTATGCATATAAAAGTGATAAGTCATCTTCCAATATTGAAAGATATGAAAAATTGGTTCCATATGCCATGAAAAAACATAAGTTCAGTCTTCATCCATTGGATAAAAAAAATATTGATAAGGATATGAAGGATATCCAGACCATAATCACTAAGGCGATGCCAAAGGAATGGGATGATTTCATGCCTCCCAATGATGATGAAATAAAGTTAATAGCATCACAGCTGGTACCTTTTGCTGATACTGATTTTATACTTATAGCAAGAAATGAAAGCGGAGAACCCATTGGATTCAACATAGCCCTTCCAGATTATAATGAAGTGCTTGCAAAACTTAATGGAAAGCTCTATCCATTTGGTATTTTTAAGTTCTTGTATTACAAGAGGAAAATCAAGAAATTAAGATTTTTTGTTCTATTTGTAATTCCTGAATATAGGGACAAGGGAGTATCATCTGCCATATACTTTAGCATGTATTCATCCGCTCTGAAAAAAGGATATGAATTTCTTGAGGGTTCAACCATTTGGGAGTATAATAAACCAATGATGCACGATATAGAAAAGTATGGTGGAGTTATTTATAAGACATATAGGATATATAAGATAGATATATAATTAGTGGAGAGTGATTTAATGAAGAAATTTATTCTGGTAATTCTTCTATTGATATTAGTTTCAGGCTTGGGAGGCTTTTTCTTCTTGCCAGACTATTTTAGCAATACTTATCATAATGAAGAGTTGGAATTTGTTGTCCCCAGTGGTAGTACACTCACGGCAATTGGGAACAGACTATATGATCAGGGAGTAATAAAGAGTAAGTTATGGTTTAGATACCAAGGTGAGGAAATTGCAACCAAGATTAAACCAGGTACCTATAGAATACCTGTAGGGATAAGTATAGAAGATATTTACGAAATAATTCAAAAAGGGGAACAGGAAATACCAATTATTGTGACATTCCCTGAAGGATTTATTCTGTATCAGTTTGCACAAAAGATTGAAGAAGCTGGTATAGGTACTGCAGATGAGTTTATCCAAGCCACTGAAGACTACTTCAATGATAACTACGCTGGGGATTTTGACACAGAACAACTGTATTTTAGCCTGGAAGGATATCTTTTTCCTGATACCTATCATTTTTCTCCTAAGCAAAGCGTTAAGGATGTTGTAAGGGTATTGGTAAAGACAATGGAAGATCTATGGACGGAAGAAATGCATGATAAGATGAACCAATTGGGACTAAACAAGCATCAAGTTCTAACAATTGCTTCTTTAATTGAAAGAGAAGCATATAATGATGAAGAAAGAGAAAGAATCAGTGGTGTTATTTACAATAGGATAGACACTAGAATGTTACTACAGATTGATGCTACAGTAATTTATGGTATTGGAGAAGGTAAAGAGCATATGACTAGAGTTCTTTATGCAGATCTGGAAAAACAGAATCCATATAATACGTATATGAATATGGGTATTCCACCTGGACCCATAGCATCTCCTGGAAAAAATTCCATAATGGCAGCATTAAATCCAGAAGATCACGATTACTTTTTCTATGTTTTAGGGGAGAATGGTCACGTTTTTGCTAAGACATATCAGGAACATTTGAGAAATGTAGCCAATTACAGAAAGAGCAATTAAATAAGAAAAAACACATCTTCATAATTGAAGATGTGTTTTTATGTGGTGCCGAAGGCGGGAGTCGAACCCGCACGGTGTTGCCACCGCTGGATTTTGAGTCCAGTACGTCTGCCAATTCCATCACTTCGGCTAATTCAGCTACGAAATATATATTAGCACATTAACTTTTAAAAATCAACATTTATTTAACAGAACCATTAACTCATTACAAGGAAGTGTTTATTTTAAAG